>CAYQFW010000226.1:0-2502 GCA_964416955.1 uncultured Ruminococcus sp. | reverse complement strand
AATAAGACATGTATCACAAAGAACAAGTCAATCAGTTCTCTTAACCAATACATCAGTGTTGATGTTACACCTGAAAATTTCAATTATATCCACGCCGGCGCAGGCCTTTATGCAAGAGTAAGCGATACTCACAAGAAGTATTATCAACTTTCAATTTGCAACAATATGGTTCGTTTAACCAAGTGGGTAGGCACTACGAATGATTCAGGTAACTATACAAGTACTTCAGAAGGTTTTGATTTAACAGGTCTTAACGGTCGTATGCCTGCAACCGCAGAAACAATCACCTTCAATAATAATCATACTTACAGACTTGCTATGAGTGTTGTTAACGAAGGTTCTGTAGCTTATATCAGAGCAATTGTTCTCAACCTTACAACAGGCGACGTAATGTTTGATGAAACCTATAGAGACAATGATCCTCTCACCGATACAGGTGTTGGTTTCGCTCACGAAGGCGATTCTACAAACGGTAACGCATACTTCGACAACTTCTACTTCTCGAACTACAAGTTCAGAGATGGCGACGAAGGTAGTGTTGACGGCGCTATCAATGATGATAGAGTATATGATATCCGCGACCTCGTTCGTGCAAGCGAAGCAATCGACGAAGGTGTGTATATCGGCAGCGCAGATAAAAACAGCAATGGTATAGTTGACAGTGACGACTTGCCGATAATCCGTAAGGAAATTCTTGCAGATTATCAGTATGGCGAATTCGGTCTTGCAGGTAATTCTAACGCTGCTGCCGATACAATGCGCAACGAAATCCTTTCTACCGAAAGTGAAATAGTTACCGAAGATGGCACAACTTATTATGTTGCTTCAAATGGTGTAAAGGAAAAAATTACAGGTAACATCTGGTATGTATCTGCTACTGCAGACGGTAACGGTGATGGTAAATCTACATCTTCACCTTGGACACTTGATCAGATGAATGATGCAGCCGCTGAGTCTAAGTCCGATACATCTTCAACAATTAAAGATGGTGACGCTGTTCTCTTCAAACGCGGCGATGAGTTCCGTTTGGTTGACACAATGGAAAGAGAAAAGGCAGTTTCAGGTTCTACAACCGATACTTACGCTTATATAATTGCGCAACAAGGTGTTCTTTACGGCGCTTACGGCGAAGGCGATAAGCCGAAGTTTAATGACTCTGCTTATAACTATGCTACCCAAAAGACTTGGACCGCAGTTGACGGTCAGGAAAATATTTGGGTAACTGAAGCTCCTGAAGTTATCATCGATAATGGTGATACTAAGAACCCGGGCAGAACCGCTTATAAAGCAACTGAAAACTCAGCTACAAATATTCTCTTTACAAGAATCGGTGAAACCGAGGTTGAAATCGGTCGTCGCAGAAGCTTCACCTATGCTGATGACCTTTACACATTACATGCTGACGGTCACTTTACTTATGACGAATCAACAGGTAAACTTTATGTTTACTGCTCTGATGGCAATCCTAATGAAGTGTTCAGTTCAATCGATGTATCCCGTGGTCTTATAGGTATTAGCCTCAATGCTCACTGCTCAGATTTCGTAATTGATAACCTTGCATTCCAAGGCTTCGGACACGGCGCTATCTACGGTGCGTACGGTAATAGCGAAATTTCTGTTACTAACTGCGAAATCGGTTACTCGGGCGGTACAATGATGGATAGTGATGACGACACAACCGAAGGCGAAACAGCTCTCCGCTTCGGTAACGCTGTAGGTCTCTGGTGCGGCGGTTTAAACTTTAAGGTTAACTACAACTGGATTTACCAGACATTCGACTCAGCTATTTCACCTCAGGGTAACACAGCTACCAATTACAATGGCTTTGAAGTTATCGGCAACTTGCTTGAATACAACAACTGCGATATCGAAATCTTCGACCGTGGTACAGCTTCAGGTGTTGCAGCAGAAAAAGCGGCAACATGGGATGACTGTACCTGGACCGACAACATTATGAGATTTACATCTCTCGGTTGGGGTTCACGTCAGGCTGACGGTATCCGCGGTATCCAGGGTGTAATCCGTGGTAACTTTAATGACGCTTCTGTTGTAAGTGTTGACTGGAAGAACAATATTATCGATAGCCCAGGTCTTGAAATTGCTAAGCTTGATAATAGAACAACTTATACAACTGTAGATGATGTAACAACTTATACCGGATTGTTCTTAATGGGTCAAAGCTTTGCTACTGATGAGTATATTACAGCGAATGGTTCAGCAAGCGATTCTGAACTTGGTAACAATACCTATTATATCAATCCAGCACTTCGTAACGGAAAATCACTTTTCTATGGCTATAAGTTGGATTTGACAGGTGATACGACAATGATCACCAGCGCTTCAACTGATAGTGAGTTCTATTCAGCTATCAGCTTGTTTGATACATCAGTAGGTAGCACTTCTGCTGTTTACTAGGATGGTCAACTTGTTGAAAACTCATAATTCTATATTTGAGAAACATAAAAACTCTCGTGGAAACACGAGAGTTTTTTGTGTGAATAT
>CAYQFW010000225.1:0-2511 GCA_964416955.1 uncultured Ruminococcus sp. | reverse complement strand
CCGCAACCACAATGACGATATCAAGCGCCTTGTTAAAGGTCTTATGATTGAAAGTTATATCGAAGACGGCGCTTGCAAAGCAGAAGAGCATATTTTCGGAAAATCTATTACCGACCCTTGTCTTGGTTGGGAAAAGACTGAAAAATTGATTTTGGATATTGCTGATAAGCTGTAAAAAAGTCCCGAAAGGGACTTTTTTAAATGTGGAATTAAGGTGTTCGCTGTGCGGACGGATATAATATGTGTAATGCAAAGAAATTCACATTTTTAACGTAATTTTTTAATCAGATAATACTTGTTTTTACTGTGAAAAAGTGTTGCTTTAAAAAGTTTTTTAAATTTCAAAATAAGGGTTGACATTTGGTTTTAATCGGCTATAATGAAAGCAAACTTAATAAACTTTCGTCACTGATTGTGGGGTAGATGTTATGAAATCAGTCAAAAACAAACCCGAATTCGAAAACCTTACCGATGAAAACATATCCTCTTTTGAAGAAGATTTCTTAAAACGGCACAAAGAGTCTGCCGAAAAAAGTTCTTTTTTCAAAAATATCTTTTACCTTTGTAAAGGTCATTACAAGGATATTATAATTACGGTGATTTTTTGCACCTTGCAGTTAAGTGTTATGCTATTTCTGCCCGTTGCTACTGCTAATATTATCAACGCTATAGTTGATAATGTGCCCGATAAGTTAAACATTATTTTTATCAATGTAGCGATAGCAGTTTTTTTATTGGCAATAAACTATCCTTTGCAGATGATTTACCAAAAACGTCTAGTGCTTGTTTGCCGTTCTATTGAAGTTAAACTTCGCGGCTCAATTATTCGTAAATTGCAACGCCTTAATATTGCTTTTAGTAAGCAAATGCCTTCGGGTAAAATACAGTCAAAAATCATGCGCGATGCTGAATCAATCAGCGGTTCAATTAAGTTTGTAATCCGTTACGGAACACATATTATTGTTAATCTTGTAACTATCATAACAGTTATACTTATTAAGGGTTGTTGGCAGTTATTGTTGTTTTATGTACTTTGTGTACCGTTGTTTGCAGTTGTGCTTTCAACACTCAGGAAAAATATTCGCGAGAAAAATAAAGCATATAGAATTGAAATGGAAAAGGCGACATCAAAGGTTGTCGATATGGTAGAATTGATACCTGTCACAAAAGCTCATTCGGTTGAAAATTTTGAGATCAAAAAAATGTCAAAGCTTATGACCGACACATCAAAATCAGGATTTGAAATTGACCACGCGAATAATAAATTTAACACGGTGGTTTGGCTATTTATTCAGTGTCTTAATGTTGCGTGTCTTTTGCTTATTGTTTATATGGCATATAAAAAAATTATAAGCATTGGTGATATTACTCTTTATCAGTCCTATTTTGCACGGCTTTTAGAAAGCGTGAGCAGTATATTAGGATTTTTGCCAACCATTATAGCGGGTAGTGAAGCAATAAACTCGGTTGCTGAAATATTAAAATCTGACCAGGTTGAAACTACCGAAAATAAGATAGTTTTAACCGAACTTAAGGGTGACTTTGAGTTTGATTCGGTGGGCTTTAAATACGAAGACGACGACCATACAATATTAAACGGGCTTTCACTTAAAATAAATGCGGGCGAAACGGTTGCCTTTGTCGGTGAATCGGGTTCGGGCAAATCTACCGCAATCAACCTTGTTACAGGCTTTTATTTTGCTACTTTGGGTGCATTAAAGGTAGACGGCATAAATATCAAGGATATTGACCTTCATTCTTACCGCAAGCATTTGGCGGTAGTGCCCCAAAACAGTATTCTTTTTTCGGGTACTGTTCGCGAAAATATTACATACGGTTCTCCCGCAATTAGCGAAGAATTTTTGCAAAAAATAATCGACCTTTCGTGTCTGCGTGATGTTATAGATAATCTTCCCAACGGACTCGATACATTCGTAGGGGAGCGTGGTTATAACCTTTCGGGCGGTCAGCGTCAGCGTATTTCAATAGCCCGTGCGCTTATAAGAAACCCGAAGGTTATTATCTTCGACGAAGCGACAAGCGCGCTTGACACTGTGTCCGAAAAGCATATCCAGACAGCGATTGATAACCTTTCAAAAGATAAGACTACCTTTATTGTGGCGCATAGGCTTTCTACCATTAAAAATGCCGATAAAATAGCGGTTATTGATAAGGGCAAGTGTATTGAGTTCGGAACTTATGATGAACTCATAGAAAAGAAGGGTGCCTTCTACAAATTCAGACAACTTCAAATTTAAAAAAATCAGTTTCACCGTTTGGTGAAACTGATTTTTTAGTCTTCTTTTACAATGTAAGCAAAATCTATTGAACCGTTACCGTGTGAAAATTCAAAGTTTGTTAGATTTTCGCTGTAAGCTATAACTGTTTTTTGCATCATTAAAGGTACGATGTTGTTTGATTTTAAAAGTTCGCTTTGGAGTTCGGAAAAGTCTTGACCGTTATATTTAATGCCGAATTTTGCAAGATATTCGCTACAGTCGGGCGAATCGG
>CAYQFW010000224.1:0-2538 GCA_964416955.1 uncultured Ruminococcus sp. | reverse complement strand
ATATGAAGGCGATAAGGCTTATCCCTCGTCGCTACAGGCGGGCTCGGTTGTGGACTGCTTACGCTTTGCGGCGGAAGAGCTTGGAGTTATTATTCATACCGACACCAAGGTTACTAATATAAATATATTAGGTAATGATTATAAGGTTATTGCTGACAAGGTGAGTTTTATTGCCAAAAATGTTATTATCGCAACAGGCGGTCTTGCGGGTGGTGAAAAGCTCGGTTGTGATGGCGAAATGTTAAAGCTTCTCGAAAAAGCGGGCTTTAAAACTGTTAAGGCGATGCCGTCTATAGTGCAGATTAAAACCGAAAACGATATTACAAAACAGTTAAAAGGAATTAAGGTTGACGCTAATGTTACACTTAAATCTCAAAATAATATTTTAAGACAAGACTTCGGCGAAGTACTTTTTACCGATTACGGATTGTCAGGGCCTCCCGTATTGCAGGTGTCGCGCGCTGTTTCACGCGTTAAAAACAGTGTTGTAAGTCTTGATTTTATGCCTGATACCGATTTCGGCACTCTTTGCGAAATTATTGAAAAACGCGTAAAACTTTTTCAAAATCGTGCGCTTGAAGAATTTTTTACAGGAATGTTTAACAAACGTTTGGGACAGGTTATCTTGAAAACAGCAGGGTTTAAACTCGCTGAAAAATCGCAAGTTCTTGAAAAGTCGGCCGTTAAAACAATTGCACATATTATAAAGAATATGGAATTTGCGGTGACTGGCACAACAGGTTTTGCTAATGCACAGGTGACGGCTGGCGGACTTGATACAACACAGTTTAACGGCAATACTATGGAAAGTAAAGACTGCCCGAACCTTTACTGTGTCGGCGAGATACTTGATATCGACGGCGACTGTGGCGGATTTAATCTTCAATGGGCATGGTCGAGTGCAATGTGTGCTGTGGATTCCATAATTGGTGGCGCTAAATGATTTTAATAAATAATGTAAAACTCTCACTTGATACCGATTTTTCCAATCTAAAATCCGAAGTGGAAAAAGTCATTAAGTTTAAAACCGATAATGTATATCTATATAGGAAGTCGGTTGATGCGCGCCGTAAAAGTGATGTCCATTTTTGCTGTTCGGTTTTGGTGGAATCCGGAAATGAGCAGGCGATTTTAAAGAAAAATAAAAACGCACAAATATACATATGTAAAGATTATACTTGGCAAAAGTGCGAAAATGCACCAAAAAACCGACCTGTTGTAGTGGGGTTTGGTCCTTGCGGTATGTTTTGTGCTTTGGCGCTTGCGCGCGCGGGGCTAAAGCCTTTGGTTATAGAACGCGGACAGGATGTTGACAACCGAATAAAAGCTG
The DNA here is from genome assembly GCA_964416955.1 of uncultured Ruminococcus sp. Taxonomy (GTDB): domain Bacteria; phylum Bacillota; class Clostridia; order Oscillospirales; family Acutalibacteraceae; genus UBA737. The sequence goes on along the minus strand of CAYQFW010000224.1, from coordinate 1,208 downwards.
TAAATGAATTTTTGAACGGAGGTCAACTTAATACCGAATCTAATGTTCAGTTCGGCGAAGGGGGAGCAGGAACTTTTTCTGACGGCAAACTTAATACGGGGATAAAGGACCCGCGTTGCCGTGCGGTATTGCAAGAGTTTGTTTTCCACGGTGCCGATAAAAAAATTCTCACTGATGCCAAACCTCATATTGGTACAGATGTCTTGGTGGATGTTGTTAAAAATATTCGTAAGGAGATTATTTCGCTTGGCGGCGAAGTGCTTTTTGGCACAAAACTTGAAAAAATCAATATTTATAATAATAGTGTTCGTTCTATTGCTGTAAATGGAAAGGAAATTTTGTGCGATACTGTTGTGCTTGCTACGGGACATTCGGCGCGTGATGTTTTTGAATATTTGCGTGATAGCGGAGTTGAAATGGAACGTAAGCCGTTTTCGGTAGGCGTTCGTATTGAGCATTTGCAGGAAGATATCAATAAAGCACTTTACGGTGAATTTTATAATCACCCAGCGTTGTCGGCGGCAGATTATAAATTGGCGACCCATTTAGAAAACGGCAGGGGAGTATATACTTTTTGTATGTGCCCCGGTGGTGAAGTTATAAATTCTTCAAGTGAAGAAAGAAGAATTGCAGTAAACGGAATGAGCAATTCTGCGCGTGACGGTAAAAACGCTAACAGCGCTTTACTTGTGGGTGTGACCCCTGAAGATTTTTCGGGCGACGATGTTTTGGCAGGGTGTGAATTCCAAAGACAAATTGAACAAGTTTCATATAATATATGTGGCGGAGCAGTACCTGTTACTACTGTGGGTGAGTTTGTTTTTGGTGAAGATGTTAAAATCGGCGAAGTGAAACCTACGGTTAAACCTAAATATGATTTTGCGGATTTTTCTAAGATATTTCCTACATATATAATAGAAAGTTTGAAAATGGGAATTTTGGAGTTTGGCAAAAAGATTAAAGGCTTTGATTGTAAAGATGCTGTGCTTACCGCACCTGAAACCCGAAGTTCGTCTCCTGTAAGAATTTTGAGAAATGAAGATTTTCAGAGTATAAACCTTAGAGGGTTGTATCCCGCAGGTGAAGGGGCTGGGTATGCAGGCGGCATAATGTCGGCGGCAGTTGATGGCATAAAAATTGCAGAATATATTATAAATAAGTAATTTTGCCCAAAATAAATCATATTTTTTTGATATTAAAAGCACATT
>CAYQFW010000223.1:0-2559 GCA_964416955.1 uncultured Ruminococcus sp. | reverse complement strand
GAAGTGATCCCTTATATGCGTGTACATTCCCTTAAAAGTGGGAAGATAATAAGGGGAAAATGCAATTAATAGGCAAATGCAACGCAAATGACCGAGTGCAATGCTTGGCGAATTTGCGTTGCATTTTTGGGAATTGTATCAAATAGCGTTGCATGGTAGCCTGTATCGTGGTATATGCCAGATTGAGCAGTCATAGCGAATTCGCTACGACTGCTTTTTGTTGGTTGTTGCATTCTAATTTAAAAAGCACTATAATGATTCTGTGCCGGATCGTGCATTTTATTGTATGGATCGGCTAAACTTTATGGTCTTGTAGTGGCTGCTTTGCCATAGCATCCACCCAAAACCCGAAAACATAAATTGGAGGCAACGAAGATGACCAAACTGAAATCGATCGCAAGAATCGTGAAAAAGATCTTTCTGATTGCATTGGTTGCCGTTGTTGGATTGGTGATCATTGCATATTTGCTTCTGCTTGGCAGCGGCGGTAAATATACAAATGAGGATGGCAGCTATAAGAGAATCGATGCAAACTGTTCCTTTAACTATATTATGAACCACCCTGGCCTGGAAGGTCTTGGCGAAGAAGTATTGCCTTTGGGTAACGATTTGCTGCGTACTGTAACCGGCCCCTGGAAACTAAAGGTCATGATTCCGTTTTTGGGCAAACACGAGCCGACTGTTGTGGATGGACTGAATTATGCCATTGCAGCGGCGGAGACCGGGACATCCCAGTTTATCAGCTACTACTCTGCTGAAGACAAGGCTGCGGATCCAGCAAAAGAAGATACGGGCCTGCTGTACTATAAAACGGCAGAGGGTGCGCCTTTCGTTATTGTTGCTCCTGGCGGAGGTTTCACAATGCTGGGCGTTGCGTCCAGTGCCTATCCTTATGCCCAACCTTTACAAGAACATGGGTATAATGTCTTCATTCTGGAGTACCGTGTGGGTGTTTATGACGGAGAGGAAGACAAAATCCCCGCATCTGACCGTGCCGCAGAGGATATGGTGGCGGCTGTAACATACATACTGGACAATGCAGATGTTTTGGGCGTCAGTGCGGATAACTATCTCGTTTTGGGCTCCTCCGCAGGTGGGCAGGTGACCGCGCGCTACTGCGCTGAGAGGGAATACGAAACGCTGGGAATACCTGCTCCCGCAGCATGCATCATGCTCTACCCTGCCAACTGTCAGCGCTATAGCTATACAGGCTGCACAGTTCCCATGTACATCACTGTTTGCGAGGATGATCCCCAAATTAATGTGGCTGGTTTAGATGCTGCTGTTGCGGCAATGGAAGCGGCAGGTATGGATGTATCTTACAACAAATTTGCAACAGGCGGACATTCCTTTGGCATCGGCGTGGGCACACCTGCTGAAGGGTGGATGGAACGGGCGTTGGAATTTGCCAAGCCTTATATTAAGTAGGAAAACATCACCAGGAAACAGGAACAGGACCGGATTTGTACAAAGTCAAATCAGGTCCTGTTTTCAACTGTTTGCAGGAGAGAAACGGCAAACAACAAGCCCGATTGACAATTGACTTTTGTTGTATTTGCTCTATAATAAAAGAAAACATACGCAGGAGGATACGGGATGAAACCACTGGTATTTCAGACGGATTTTGGTCTTGTGGATGGCGCGGTCAGCGCTATGTACGGCGTGGCCTATACGGTTATGCCTGATTTGAACATTCACGACTTGACCCACGATATTACCCCGTTTAATATTTGGGAAGCCAGTTACCGCTTGATCCAGACCATCAACTATTGGCCTGAGGGTACGGTTTTCGTGTCGGTGGTGGACCCCGGTGTAGGTTCAGACCGGAAAAGTGTGGTGGCGAAGACAAAGTCCGGCCAGTATATTGTGACCCCTGACAATGGCACACTGACCCATGTGCTTCGACTGGAGGGTATTACTGCGGCGCGGGAGATCGACGAAAATGTCAACCGCCTTCCCCGATCCGGTGAGAGCTATACCTTCCATGGACGCGATGTCTATGCTTTCACCGGCGCCCGGCTGGCAGCCGGTATCATCGACTTTGAGGGCGTGGGCTCGGAGCTTCCTGTGGAATCTTTGGTAAGCTTGCCCATTGTTGAGCCGTATCTGGACAAGAATGCTGCCTGCGGCACCATCGATGTGCTGGATGTCCGATTCGGAAGCCTGTGGACAAACATTCCCCGGACACTTTTCCTGCAAACCGGTGTTCAGTATGGGGATCGTGTCAGCATCATGATCGAAAACGATACCCGCTGCATCTATCGCAATATTATTCTTTTCGGCAAGAGTTTTGCGGATGTCTATGTGGGTGAAGCGCTGGCTTACATCAACAGCCTTGACTGCGTGGCTGTGGCGATCAATCAGGGCTCCTTTGCGCGTGCTTACAATGTGGGCACCGGCAATTCCTGGCGGATCCGCATAGAGCCTTTTAAGGGTTACTTTTAAACCTGTATTTTCGGCTAAAGCCTGAAATAAAAAATCATGGAGGTAAAACAATGAAGAAGTTTTCTGTAAAAACCATCGTTGCCATCGGTATTGGCGCCGCACTGTTCTTTGTGC
>CAYQFW010000222.1:0-2570 GCA_964416955.1 uncultured Ruminococcus sp. | reverse complement strand
ATATAAGAAGCGGTTTTTCCCATTTCAATTTCGGGTATCTCGCCGAATTTTGTCATTTTAGAAGAACGTTTCATTGAAAGCGAATGAACAGTCACACTTTCGGGATTTAATTTTATAACCGAATTAAGTGAGTTTTTAAAACTTTCAAGTGTGTCTGTAGGAAGTCCTGCTATTAAATCCATATTTATATTTTTAAAACCGCATTCACGTGCCAAATTAAAAGCATCAACAGTTTGCTTAGAAGTATGATTTCTGCCGATAACTTTTAACACTTCGTCATTCATTGTTTGCGGATTGATGCTGATTCGGGTAGCACCGCCGTTTTTGATAGTTAAAAGTTTGTCTTTCGAAATCGTATCCGGTCTTCCCGCTTCTACGGTATATTCACGTAAATTTGTTAAATCAAAATTTTCGTAAACGGTTTTCATAACAGTTGAAAGCTCATCGGCAGAAAGTGATGTCGGTGTACCGCCGCCTATGTATATTGTTTCAAGCCTTAAGTTGCATTTTTTAGCAATTTTTGAAGTGTAAACCAATTCTTCACAAAGCAATTTTACATATTCAGGTATAAGTTTTTTTGCACTTTCAACAGAATGCGAAACGAATGAACAGTAAGAACATCTCGTAGGACAAAAAGGCACCGAAATATAAAGGCTGAAAGATTCGGGTTTTGAAAGGGCGGTTATTTGCCCTTCACCCTTTAAAGTTTCTTTGCAAAGCGAAAGTTTTTTGGGGTTAATCTTAAGGTAATCGGAAAAGTATTGTGAAGTTGATTCTTCACCGCTTTCTTTTTTTAGGCGAGAGAAGAGTTTTGCAGGACGAATGCCCGTTAATATTCCCCAATCGGGAAAATAGCCTGTAGCGGCTGTAAAACAGTCAAAAACCGCCAATGCTAAAAACAGCTCACGGTCTTTTTCGGGGTTGTTATTTTTGTTTTCAACTTTTTTCCTACTTTCAAAAATCTTTCCGTCAAAATTCAAAGTAGCTTTTGCAAAATCTTCTGAAAATTCGGTAACGAGACAAAACTCACCATTCTGTAAATCGTTAAAATATTCAATTTTTTCGAAAGGCAAAAAAATTCTTATCAGTTTTTCAATTTCATACCTGAAATTGTGATTAATTAAACATAGTTTCATTATAAACCTCTGATAAAAGGATTGAAATTCTTTTCGTTTTCAATGGTGGTAGCCTCACCGTGACCGGATAAAACAACTGTATCACCGTTAAGTGCATAAAGACGCCTTATGGAGTTTTTCAAAGCAGTAAAATCACCGCCGTAAAAATCCGTTCTGCCTATACTGCCGCAGAACAGTATATCACCCGAAAACAAAACATTTTCCGCAAGATAACACACTCCGCCTTTGGTATGACCCGGCGTGTGTAAAACTTCGAAATTAAGGTCTCCCACACTAAACTTCTGACCGTCTGTAAAGTGCAAATCGGCTGAAAAAGGCAATGATTTTGCATTGAACATATCAGATAAATTTACTTTCGTATCAGACAAAGCGGAATTATCAAATTCACCTATACCGATTTTTGTATCGGTACTCTCTCGTAAAGACATCGCCCCTCCGATATGGTCAAAATGCGCATGTGTAAGTAAAATCAGGCGTTCTTTATGAGAGTTGCAATTTAAAAACTGCGTCACATTTTTTGAATCAACACCAGGGTCGATAACAACTGCCGCTTTTTCGGTGGATAAAAGATAACAATTAGCCTGAATGTCGCCAAGCGGCAAAACCTTAATTTCCATATTTTCTCCAAATTTCTGTATCATAAAGAATAGTTACGGGACCGTCGTTTGTAAGTGTTACCTTCATATCGCCGCCAAATACACCCTTTTCAACGCGTTTAACACCTAATTCTTTTAACTTTTCACAAAAAATATCATAATATTCTTCCGCTTTTATGGGTTCCATTGCTTTTATAAATGAAGGACGATTACCCTTCTTAACATCGGCGGCAAGAGTAAACTGCGAAATTGCCAGAATTTCGCCGCCGATATCAAGAATTGATTTATTCATTTTATCGTTTTCATCACAGAAAATACGAAGATTAACAGTTTTTTTGGCAAGAATTTCAACATCTTCAATAGAATCACCTTCGACAGCGCCGAATAAAATCATATAACCCTGATTACAACTGCCGACAATTTTATCATCAACCGCAACCGAAGCGCAACAAACCCTCTGAATTACTGCTTTCATTATTGATTTATCCTTTCAACATTAAAAATCTTTGGAACTTTTTCAATTCTTGCAATAATGCTGCGCAAATGCTCTACACTTTCAGCGCTGATTGTCATAATAATCACACAGTTTCCGTCTTTGGTCTGACGGGCGCTAATACTGTGAATCGGCACTCGCATATTATTAAGCACGTTCATAACTTCAATTAAAATGCCTTCTCGGTCAATTGCAACTGCTTTTAAAGTCGAAGTGAATATTTCGGTCTTATTGCTGTTCCAATACGCCGAAATCCAACGCTCAGGTTCTGCAGAATCTTCAATATTTACAGGTACATTATTGCAATCTCGCTTATGAATGGAAACGCCGTGACCGCGCGTGATA
>CAYQFW010000221.1:0-2586 GCA_964416955.1 uncultured Ruminococcus sp. | reverse complement strand
GCCCAACATAATGTTTGTTGAAGAATAAACAATTGCCTGATTAGTTCCCAAACCTTTAATACTCAATGTGTACTCGTGAGAGGGAGTTGTGTAATCGCCCCACTCAACCTGTTCTTCACCCAAAACCTCGACGGTAATATGGTCACCTTTAGTGTAACCTGAATCTTTGGCAGCTACAATAGCATCAACAACAGTAGCGTATGTATCATTTGTACCGTCTGCGCCTGTTTCAACATATAATGTTTTAGTTTCAGGAATCTTTTGTAAAGTTACATTATATTCACCTGCAGGAACCGTTAAATAACCGTTTTCAGAAACAACGGGTTCACCTGTGCCAACAGGTGTTGCAGTAACTATGAAACGATCGGTATCTACCGCAAATTTACCTTTAGTATCGGTAAATGAGAGAAGATTTGCAACATCAGTCTTGTTATGAAGAATATAAGCCTTACCTGCAGCAGCGCCTGTGATTATATTCTTGCTGTCGGTAATAGGTTTACCTGCAACATCAATAATCTGAAGTGCTGCATTATCGCCAAACACAGGTTCAGCCGAATTATAAAGCAATTCAACAGAAGTGGCCTGCTTTACAGTTATGTTAACATTACCGTTATATGTTGTGGCGTCATTAAAACCAAAACTCACTTTCGATTTAAGAGCTGCAGAGTTTATTACGAGATTAATATTGGAATTAAATTCTCTTGAATGCCATTCATTTGACAAGAAAACTCTTAATGTATCTGCAGAATTAGAAAAGCTGTTATTCAACTCGACATTTATTGGTTGTTCATAAGTACCAGTGCCATTAGATGTACCCAAGAATAAATAAGAAACGTTTATATTCTTAAATGTAACGTCGTTAGCAAACGTAACACTATGTCCGTTGCAATACATGGAATAATAATTCGTATATGTTGCTAACCAGACAGTGATATTTTCAAAATGTGTATCACCACCCAAGGTTACACCTGAAGTATTATCACCAATGGTAGCGCCACTTTCTTCAGAAGTAACAACAAGCTTGAAATCGTGGTTAGGGATTGTACCCCAAGCAACAGGGTCTGTGCCCATTACTTTAACCGTAACAGTATCACCCGCACCATATTCTCCCGAATCAACCGCCTTTTGAACAGCACCGGCTAATGTAAGGAGCGGTCTTGACCTTGCGGTACCTGAATTACTTTCGCTGCCCGATTTAGAAACATAATATGTCTTTGTTTTACCCTCGGCAGAAACTGTACCTAAAACACATGAGCACGCAGAGAAAACAATCATCAGAGCAAGAAGAATACTCAGCACTTTGTAGATTTTTCTTTTCATAAAAATCCCCTTTCGTATTATTAATAGTTATAAAGATAGAAATATCAAATTGAAAATTATTCCCATTTTTTACTACAGAAATGTTGATATAGTATATATACTGTTCCTATCAAAACCAATACTATCAGGAAATAAATCCAAAGCATAGCCGAACTGTTACCGTAATTTTGGGCAAGCATCTGATCGTATGCCTTTGCAACAAGGGAATTATCCATACTAACAAACAATTCAATCATTGTATAAATTATTACAAGTGAAATAATGTGACGAAGGCTTGGGACAGTGATTAGCCAAAATTCTTCCCACTTATTTGCACCTTCAATTTTAGAAACTTCATACATTGAAGCGGATATACTTTGCAAGCCAGCAAGGAAAAGTATTGTCTGCACACCGCACTTCCAAATAAGGTTAATTGTATTTGAAAGCAAGAAAGTTAAAAACGGAGAAATCTGTTGAGGAATACCAAGTCCTGTAATAATTTCATTATAATTTATAAGACTGTCACTGCCTGTACCTGAAGAGAACAAAGGTAATGTAACAATATCGCTGTTAAGCATTGTCATTACAACCGAGTTCGCAATGATAATCGGCAGGAAAAATATGATTCTGAAAGTTGTTCTGCCTTTAAACTGCTGATTAAGTAAAACGGCAAGGATAAGGCTTAAAGAAATGATAATTGGCAAAGAATAACACATCATACCAATCGAATCACGCAGATTATCCACATAATCAGGGTCAACTGTAATCAATTCTTTAAAATATTCCAAACCGACAAAATCGGTAATAATATTTCCGGGTTGAATTGAAACTTTATTAAAAGCATACCAAATAGAACTAAAGAGCGGGACAACAAAGAACAAAATCAAACCTAATGCCCAATGTGCAACGAATGTATAACCTGCACGGTTACGCACACTTTCTAAACTTCTAATACGTTTTTTCTTTTGCATATTGTCCCTCCTAACCTATTTTATATTCATAAGGCTGTAATTTTCCAACAGGACTCTTTACTGCCTTAGAGGTGAGATTTGTATAAATAACAACGCCATTGCTGAATGTTGACTTTGATGCGCCGCTTTCGATGATTTCATAATCAACAAGTTCTGCATCAGCAACAGAAGAATATACATCAATAAAGCCGTCTTCCAACAAGGTTTTTGTTATGTCTGAAGCATTGTCTTCAAAGATTGTGGCGTAAAGTTTGTATTCATCCAAATCATCAGATTTATCAACATAACCGTCAGTTAAATAATAACTAACGCCCAT
>CAYQFW010000220.1:0-2598 GCA_964416955.1 uncultured Ruminococcus sp. | reverse complement strand
ATACACGCTCCTTATCTGCATATAATTATACTATATTATGTGCAGAAAGTCAAGAAGTATATGCATAATAATCATGTTTAAATATACATATATAAAATTTTTATCTAAACAACTTTTGTTATTGCATGGCAATACTTGTTTTTCCTAAATGTATATACGGCTTCAAGGTTAATTACATCAAAACAATTGGAAGAAGTTCTAATGTATTTCGATATATTGGCAGAGCTTAAGTCAAATCTCTAAAGATGACGTTCAGCAAACCACTCGCTATACATTTTGTTATTATGTATTTCTATTGCCAATGTATATAAATCTTAAGAACCATCAACAAACAATGAAGGACTAGATTTAGTATTATTTAAACAGCACTTAGGGCAGAATATTTAAAATATTTTGCCCTAAATGCATACAAAAAATATTTCAACTATCGCATTTTTCGTTATACAGTAAAAACCGATAATGTGGGAATCCACATTATCGGTTTTGATACTAAATTCGTACAAAATTACATTGTTGTGCAATATACGCCCACTTTTTGGCGAACCAATCCTTTACTGACTAGGGTATCAATCTTCACTTGAATGGTTCGCCGAGATATTTGTGCATCGTAATTTCGAATTTCTTCAAGAAGATTATCTGTGGTAAAACAGTAATTACTTCTCGCAAACAACAAATTGTAAATAATAAAATCAATATTCTGATTATTTTTTTCTAAAATTACTTTGCACATTGGGCACTCTCCATCTCTGTTTTTGTTTTTGATAAAAGATTAATAATATGTTTAGCGAAATCAGTTGCGATATTTTGACCTATGCGCTGCAATAATAGTTTGCGCTCACTATCGCCAAATTTTACATTGTTTTTTAATAACAAATAAATGTAAAACACGGGAAAACTTTCAGCTTCAATTGTCATAATATCGCATATTTGTGAATTTTCATACAATGTCGAAATAGTATTATCATTAGATGCATAAAAATATATCGGTTTTTCCAAACCAGATGAAAGATGCTTCGATACAACCATTATATCATACAATTCTGTGTTTGTAAAGTGTGATTTTATGGATTCTTCAATTTTTCCCTTCAGGAAATCGTTCATATTAGATATTTCTGTTGAAAAAGCATCTGCATTTTTCAACACATACCTTAAAGCAATTGAAGAGTCATTATCCGAGTAGTTAATTAAATGTTCAATATTGGTCAACGTTGGCTCTATATTAACAATTTTATTAATAGGAGTCGTCTCAGGAATGTCTTTAGATAAGGATTGAACGGCCTTTATTAAATCTGTTATTTCTTGTTTCTTGCTATTCATCCCTTTTTTGAATTCATCATCAATCACAAGAAAATTATCACGTCTTTTTATAAGAGAGGTATACTTTTTAGTGTTACATAACAATTCAGTTAATTGTTGTGATAAAATATACTCTTGAGATTGTTCGTCAATTTCTGCTCTGAAATATCTTGAATAATAAACTTGTTTTAATATGGTCATTAACCAAGAATCGTTCCATTGTGATAAAGCATTCTCTTTATCGGTAGGTGTGGTGTCACTTTCCAACGGATACCACAATCCACTAATATCATATGGTATTACATTATCTAAGTTTCGAGAATTTTCACCATCTGACATAAGGTACCCATTAATCAACTTTTCGACGGAATATTGCAACAACGAATCTGTTTTGATTACACGATGATGATATATTATATTCTTGTATATCGACAAACGTCTTTTCGCAAAATCCTCAACAGAGTTAACAGCTTTTTGTGGAACACAAAAATAAAATTTATTTTCTTGTTCATATATCCTCATATCATTAATAATACGCTGATATTCGATTTTTCCAGAATCCATACCAGAGTTAAGAGAATCTCTTGTGACATAATCCAACCGATCTGAATCAAGTGCCCCATCAACAATTGTGTGCAAATCACCAAACAATTCTTCGTTTTTTAGAATTTTTAAAACGCAGTTGGCAATAATGAGTTCATAGAAATTTTTATAGTATCTTTTAGCATCGTATTGTTCGGAGGACATTCCTAGAACAACTTTATCTAAAATATTTACACATATCTCGCTCCCATTTCTTCGTGCAATTTCTTTCCTTCTTCAAAAAACTTTTTCATTGTTTGACAGAAAATCATTTGGCGCGAATTTGGAGTTGTATTTTTGGAATGTTCTTTATATTGATTATGTATTGCAGTTTCAACAATATGGCTGAATGGAGGGTGACCTATATCATGTAATAGTGCCGTTGCTCTAATAGCTTCTATTAAAATGCAATGAATAACTCTATGGTTAATCGGCACATTACTAGGAACTAATGAATGTCTCATTTGATTCATATTTATTTCCAACTCGGAAATTTTTGAAAGTTTAGGCGTTTGTCCACCTAATTTATTTTCACATATATTTGTATCTTTTTTTATTGAGTTAACCACCTCAACAATTTTGTTTTCGAATTTGGAATAAAATATCTCAAGAAGTTCGTGTGTGGAATTTAAAACAGAACGATAAAACATATCAGAGGCAATTTTCATAGTACCCAAAGAATGTTCAAAACGCTTCGTTCTATTTGATGGAAATGTTAAG
>CAYQFW010000219.1:0-2601 GCA_964416955.1 uncultured Ruminococcus sp. | reverse complement strand
CCGTTATATTTAATGCCGAATTTTGCAAGATATTCGCTACAGTCGGGCGAATCGGCTGAAACGGGGAAGATACTTAAGGCATAGGTTTGGTCGGTTAATTGTGAGAGCAATACCGAAGGTGAAGAAACGGATTTGATATTAACAAATGCGCCTAATTGATTTTGCCAATGTCCCACAATATCGGTAACAACCGTTTTTGAAAAGTTGTCATCATAATAATACAAAACTACATCGGCAGGGAATTTTTTATCGGCAAGATATTCAATTTCCGATTTGAAAAGTTTTTTGGCAGTTTCAAGCTCGTAAACAGGCATACCTGTTGAAGAAGCGGAAATATTAAGTGCCGTGGGATAGATGCTTTGCGCGCTTTCGTATCCTTCGTTTAGGCTTTTGGCAAAAACTTGCGGATTGGCAAGGGAAATTAAAGATTTTCTGATACCTTTTGAAAAACCGTCGCTTATAGTTAAAAACCAACAAATATTTTCATAATCGGCAGTTTTAAGTCCTTGCTGTTTTGCGGTTTCAATGTCTTGGGTGCTTATAAATGCGATATCGGCATCATTTTCAGACAAAACTTGCACAGGCGTGCGGTCGTTGTCGATTGAAAGGAATACGGCGGCATTTTTTGCTTCAAATTTGCCATTGTAAAATTTGTTTTTATAAAGTCTTATACCAAAAACTTCTTTACCCCATTTGGTAAGGCGGTAACTTCCGTTGGAAAGGGTGGTTTCTCTTTCTAAACCATATTTTCCCGCCGATTCTTCAAAAAAACTTTGGTTACAAGGCATTGCTATGCTGGTGGTAAGAGTTTCTTCAAAGTTTTCGTCTTCTTGTGAGAGTTTGATTTGAAGCGTGTGGTCATCAATCGCTTTGACACCCAAATCGTAAACCGATTTTTCACCTTTAAGAATTGCTTTTGCATTTTTTATGTTTTCAAGCCGATTGGAGAAGGGGGCTTTTGTTTCGGGATTTACAGCGCGTCTTAATGCAAACAAAAAATCATAAGCTGTGATAGTTTCTTCGTTGCTCCATTGGGCATTTTTTCTTAAATAGAAGGTGTATGTAAGATTTTCTTTTTCATATTTCTCTGCCACGCCGCATACAATGTTTCCGTTTTCGTCCTTGCGCAAAAGTCCTTCAAAAATATTTCGCACAATCATAAGTTCGGTATCACTTTGGGCGGTTTGTGGGTCGAGCGTTTGAGGTTGCTCCTGCAAAGAGAAGTATAGGTATGCTTGGTCGGTGTTATCGCAAGCTGTTAAAGTTATAATAAAAATCAAAGATATCAATAGGGCAGAGAAGCGCCGAATTGTGCTCATTTTTGTTTTTCCTTTCAAAAAATATGTTTCATTATACAATAATTAGTCGATTATTTCAACCTTTCTTATTATTTTGGAATATATTTTATAAAAAAATTGATTTTTTAGCAAATTTTGTTTGTAATAATCAAATATATATGTTATAATATATTGGTATGTGCGAGTTTGTTATTTTTTTAACAAACTCACCGACGATTATCACAAGGAGGATTTTGTTTATGCTCAAAAAAATCAGTAGTTTGCCTTTTAAGGGAACAGCCGAACAGGCAGCACAGCTTGATGAAATCATTGCGGCAAGTAAGCACGACAAAAGTCTTTTGATGGCTGTTATGCAGCAGGCGCAGGATATCTATGGCTATCTTCCCATGGAAGTGCAAACAAAAATCGCAGAAGGTATGGATGTACCGCTTGAAAAAGTTTACGGTGTTGCTACTTTCTATGCACAGTTTTCTTTGTCACCGAAAGGCGAGTACAACATTTCGGTATGTTTAGGTACTGCCTGTTATGTTAAAGGTTCAGGCGATATCTTTGACAAGTTTAGTGAACGTCTTGGTATTGGTTCTGATGAATGTACCGCTGACGGTAAATTCTCACTTACTGCTTGCCGTTGCATTGGTGCTTGCGGTTTGGCTCCCGTACTTACTGTTAACGAAGAAGTTTACGGCCGTCTTACTGTTGACGACGTTGACGGAATTTTAGAAAAATACGGTTTTTCAAAATAAATACTAAGGATAAATTTTTATGAAAATCAGCGCAATTAAAGATTTACTCCAAGCAGATGTTATTTGCTTTGAAGAAGGGCTTGATTTGCACGTATATTCTGCTTGCGGCAGCGATATGATGAGTGATGTTCTGGCTTATGTAAAAGACCAGGCGGTTTTACTTACAGGGCTTGTTAATTCACAGGTTATAAGAACTGCCGAAATGATGGATATGAACTGTGTTGTTTTTGTCCGTTCAAAAATGCCAACTGCCGAGATGATTGAGTTAGCAAAAGAAAGCGGCATAGTTTTGCTTGCAACAAGCAAGAGAATGTATGAGGCTTGCGGTATTTTATACAGCAACGGTCTTATAGGTAACAGGATTAAAAATGGCTGATGTTTTAAATTTTCATTTTGATGTAGATGGTAATGATTTTAAATCGGCAGGTCATGCATCGTTTATATGTAAGAAAAATTTAAGACAGTTGGGAATTTCTCCCGAAATAATACGCCGCGTTTCTATTGCAATGTATGAAGGTGAAATCAATATGGTCATTCACGCGAACGGCGGCGTTGCAGAT
>CAYQFW010000218.1:0-2638 GCA_964416955.1 uncultured Ruminococcus sp. | reverse complement strand
AGCTTCTACTGGGAGAAGAAGACGAAGCCGGCTGTAAATTACGTAGACTATTATAAGGGCGAACTTACAATCTACGGCGTGCTTCTCAATACAGTATCTGACGGATATGTTGAAGTATATAAAGAGGTTGACATTGAAGAGGCACAAGCATCAAAGCTTGAGTATGCAGGCAGATTAGAGCTTAAAAAGCCCTTTAACCGGAACTATATTTCTGTGAATAGTGCTCCTCTTAAAGAAATGGAAACGGGAGAATATGCTTTCGCCGTTGTTCTTGACGGAAAGGTTGTTGGTGCGAACTGGGCATATATTGAAGGAAAAGAGCCTGAGTATTCAGCATCAGTCATTCTTAACGGCGGACGTCGTTATACAAATGCAGATAGCGTAGACCTTGATATAACCTCCAACGGATACAAGTGGATGAGAGTTGCATTCTCAAAGGAGGAGCTTGCCGAGGCTAATTATGAGACAATCTCTGAGGAGAAAACTATTTCCATTGCAGATAAAAATGGTGAAATAACAGTTTACGTTCAGCTTGCAAATGAAGAAGCTACAAAAACTGATACAAAAGAACTTCCCCTTACTATTGACCGTGACGAGCCGGAGATAACCGAAGCTGTAATCCCCGAAACCTTATCTATGTGGACAAATGCAGAATTCAGCTTTATCTCAGACGAGGTTCTTAAAAATGCATACGTAGTTATGTATGCGGAAAACGGAGAAAAACAGTATCCCATCACTTATGAAAAGGAAACAGGAGAAGGCTTATATAAGTACAGCGGAAAGGCATATCTTAACTCCTTCTACAGCAACAACCCGGTAGAGTGGATGCAGATAATAGCAACAGACAGAGCAGGAAACCGCACCTTATGTGATTATAATGATGGGTTTGATTTCCTTGCTCCACGCACAATTTCCGGTACTGTCAAGTATGACAATAATCCCGTAAGAAATGCGTATGTTTACTTGTACAGAGTGGAAGATGGTAACGAGTATTACACAGGTTATGCCTATACTGACGAGAATGGCGGGTATAATTTCTACAATATCGGTAAAGCAGAATATGTTATCAAAATAGATAAGAATCCTTACCTGCCTGCGCAGACAGACGTTAGTGCGGATGAATTTAATGCAGGTGATATTGACGGAAAAGACCTTGTACTCCAGTCAAAGTATACTAATAATTCTGCGCTTACAGTAAATGTGCAGGACAGCACAGGCGCACCTGTGGACGGCGTGAAGGTTTCGGTTTACTCATGGTATACAGGCTTCAGCCAGACTCTGACAACAAACGCTGAAGGAGAAATTACTGTTACAGTACCATATAGCGGCAGCACATACTACAGTGTATATGCATATACTGATAGCTACTCAGCTTCACGAGGTATATACATATCTTCTGCAGAAAGCGAAATAACCTTTACAATGCCAAAAATGGGGACAATTATTGGTACTGTATTGAAAAACGGAGAACCCGTAGCAAATGAGGAAATAGTTATTGAGGGCAGATATTACTGGAATTATGTAACAACAGACCCAGAAGGTAAGTTCAGCGTTGCAGTATATCTTAACAATGAAAAGGATGTCTTCACTGTATCTGTAAACAACAATAACTCAAAATACAGCGGCAGTGCAGAAGCAGTTTTTGAAAACGGAGAGGAAACTGCTGAGGTAACACTCAACCTTAAAGGTAATATAAGAGTTAAGGGACAGATCCTTGATTCTGTTACACAACAGCCGGTAACAAGCTATTCCTATATTGATTTTTCAGGAAACGGAATGTACATAACTGTTACTCCTGATTCAGAGGGTAATTTTGAAACTCCTGACGTATTTACTGCAGGAAAGTACACTGCGTATTCTTATTCATCTTCGTGGTATAATGGCTATAAAACAATAGAACAGACATTTGAGGTAACTGAAGAGGATTTAACTACTCCCATAAAGGAACTTAATCTCAGTGCTGTAAAAGTAAAGGCAAGCGAGTTCACCTCCGGTGGAAATTCAGTTACTGCAACTGCAGACGTCATTGCAAAGGGTGAAACAGTAACGGTAAATGTTAAGTTCCAAAATGACGGCACACAGACACTTTCAAATGTGGTTGCATACGCAAATATACCTTCCGGTACAACTGTTGAAGCTACAAACGGAACTGAAAACACGGACGGAACAGTCAGCAAAACTGTAGATAGCTTAAAGCCTGATGAAACAGGTTCGCTTACATTTACACTTGGAACAGAAGCTTGCACGGAAAGTGCACTCATCATTCCCGGATATGTACGTGCAAATAATAAAGTATATCCCATAGGCTCTGTTTCAGTGCAGCTTGTTTCAGCTACACTGTCTGCTCCGCAGGTAGTTAAGTCGGGAGAGTCATTCAAGGTTTCAGGTGAAGCACTTGCGGGAAGCAGTGTTGAAATTCAGAACTATGAAACAAAGGAAACTCTGGCAGTAACAAATCTTGTAAGTAAATGGTATTTTGCTGATATACCTGCACAGGACGAGGATATAACACTTATTGCAAAGGTTACAAAGGACGGCAAGGTTGGTTATTCTCAGCCCGTAACAGTAAAGGTAGAAAGTGATCCTATTGCTGTTAAGGATGTGAAAATCAGCTGGGATCTCGGCACATATGGAAAGA
>CAYQFW010000217.1:0-2641 GCA_964416955.1 uncultured Ruminococcus sp. | reverse complement strand
TTTTTAGCGAACCGCTCGCCCGCCGCTTTTATAGCATCGTGGTCCTGATAAAGACTTGCAAGCAAGGTGGAAGTAAAATACTCAAAACCGTTATCGCGAGCAAATCTTGCCGTTTCTTCCAAGCGATGCTCGTAGCAGTAAACACATCGCCCGTCTATATTATCTGCAACATTTCTTACAAATTCGCGCAATCCGTAATTTTCTTTAACCAAAAGCGGAAGACCTATTTCCTTGGCGTACTCGACAAGACAGTCCCGCCTTGCTTCATATTCTTTAAAGGGGTGGATGTTTGGGTTGTACCAAAATAACGAAAGGTCGACACCCTCATTCTGCAAAGGCTCTATACAAGAAAGCGAACAGGGCGCACAGCAACAATGAAGTATTACTTTCATAAAAACTCCTTATAGATTTATAATTACGGGCATAATTCCGTTTTTCTCGATATCAATAACGGCATAAGATTCGTGAAAATCACGAGCCTGCGCACAAGAACCGGGATTCACAATATAAATACCGTTTTCATATAATATTTTAGCTATATGTGTGTGACCGTAAAGCGCAATCTGACAGCCATTCTGTTTAGCCGCTTCGAGCAAACGCTCGGTACCGTATTTTACAGAAAGTGTATGACCGTGGGTATAAAAAATTTTAAGGTCTCCGATAGTCGCCACCGCGTTTGAGGGAAATGTGGAAAAATAATCACAATTACCGCTTAAAATATGAAAGCGTTTTTTTGGAAAGAGATACTGCAAATCTTCTATATCGTCGGCATGATCACCAAGAAAGAAAACTTCGCTTGCCTCGGGTTGCGCGTAAAGAATTTTTTCTACTATATCACTTCTCTTATGCGAATCGGAAATAACAACTATTCTCAATACTTTCACCTTTAATTCTAAACTTCAATTCCAAGCATAAATATATTACAGGGGGAATTTTTATGAATAACGATAACAACCTTTTTGAAAATGTGCTTAAATCAAGCGGCGGAAAAATCGACCGCGAAACCCTGCAAAAAGCCACCCAAAACCGCGACGCATCCGAGCTTGTAAAAAACCTTAACGACAGCGACAAGCAAAAGTTAGAAAGCATACTCTCGGATAAAGAAAAGCTTGCCAAAGTGCTCGAAAGTCCGCAGGCGAAAATGTTATTTAAAATGTTTGACAAAGCCGCTTCGCCTAAAAGCGAGCCTTCCAGTCGAGCCGCTAATTCAAATTCACAACAAAGCTCAGGAACGGATTGGGTGCCGAGACACTCGGCCGGAGGCAAAAATGGATGACCTTAATCAAAAACTTGCCCAAATTTTAAACGATCCCGAAAGTATGAACCGTGTCAAAGAAATGGCAGAAAGCATACTTTCTCAAAACGAAAAGCCGCAGCAAGAAGAAGAAAATTCGGTTTTCGGCATACCCGACAGCAACGAACTTATGAATATTATGTCTATAGTATCAAAACTTAATCAGAAAAACGATGATGCGCGGACAAATCTTCTTGCCGCTTTAAAACCGCACTTAAGCGAGCCAAAACGCGAAAAGGTGGATACCGCCATCAAAATTTTGCGCCTTTTGGACCTTTTGCCCGTTTTAAAAGAAAGCGGAATTTTGGGTAAGCTGCTATGAATAATCAAAAATTTTCCGAACAGCAACGCGACGCCATTGACCGTATGCGCGAAATGAATTCGCGAAGCACAAACCCACACCCGCCAAAAAACCATACGGAAAAACCGAAGGAAAAACCCAAAAGCGAAAATTCCTTTTTCGAAGGACTTTCGCTTCCCTTTCTTGACAACCTCAAAAAAGACGGCGACTTAACGCTGATACTTGGAATTTTATTGCTTCTTTTAAGCGAAAAAGCAGACAAACGGCTTTTATTCGCACTTATTTATATTTTACTTTGAAAGAGTGTATCGCATTTGGGTGCACTCTTTTAATTTTCGGTTTGCCTGAAATGCGAAATGACAAACACCGCTGCAAACACACCTAAACAAAAAAGTGTGAAAATCACATTCATATCCGAATGAAGATATTTTTCGCTTGAAAAAACATTAACAATAAAATATGCCGCCGACTGCGAAACACAAATAAGCGAAGCCGTAAGTCCTGTTGATAAAATCTTGCGGAAATTACGCTCGTCATCAATATTATTATAAAGTTTGCCGAAATTTATAAAGAAAAGCATCAAAAGACAATAGCCGCCCATGAGCAAAATATTGTCACTTATGAGCGCTAACGAAGAAACTCCGATAAATGTGAAAATGGTTTTTATAACAGCATAAACAATGGGTATGACATGAACCATTGGCGCAACTTTAATATTTATAAAACCGTTTATCGCAACCACCACAAAATAAGCCGCCGCGCAAACCGTTACAATCCTTGTAACGCCCATTTGCCAAGGAGCAACCGTCACAGGAAACGCTTGATTAAAGGCTTCTGCAAAAAGTGACACTGCAACCGAAAGCGCACAAACCGACAGCGCAACATTACTTTTGGGTGGTTTTTGAGGCATTTTATAAGCCTTGTTTCCGCAAAAGGCAATCAAAACGCAGACAAGGGCAATAAACACCGTGAGCACTGTTCCTAAAGCCTTTTGTTCTCCATAAAAAAAGCCGTTTTGATATTCAACAGTTTTCACTATCTGTAAC
>CAYQFW010000216.1:0-2652 GCA_964416955.1 uncultured Ruminococcus sp. | reverse complement strand
ATTAAAGCGCCTAATGCAAAGCAGACAATTATCACAAGAATATTTGCGCCTTCTTCGAAAAGACCTGTAATACCGATATACAAAACGCAAAACGCCATACCTGTCATTAAGGCTTGCCGTATTCTTTCTGGTATGCCTTTTTTGAATAAAAGCCCTAAAAGTGTGCCTAATATTACAAGAAAAAAGTTAACTACGGCTCCGCTTACAAGGATTTTTCCAACGGCTGTTTGGGACAAAGTTTCGAGAAATTCCATTAAAGTCACCTCTAAAGATATATAATATACCAAAAAGACTTAAAAATCAATACATATTTGTGGTTTTTGCTTGACGAAAACACTAAATATGGTATATAATATATAAGTATATTTATATTTGAGGAGTATATATAAATGGCAAAAACCAAAGTGGAATACGGTAATGACAGCATAAAGCAGTTAAAAGGTCCCGACCAGGTGCGTTTACGCCCTGCGGTTATCTTTGGCTCGGACGGGCTTGACGGCTGCGAGCATTCCGTATTTGAAATAATCTCCAACTCAATAGACGAAGCACGTGAAGGGTACGGTAATAAGATTGTTATTACCAAGTATACCGACGGTTCTATCGAAGTGCAGGACTTCGGCCGCGGTGCGCCTGTTGACTATAACGTTAAGGAAGAGCAGTATAACTATGTGCTCTTGTTCGAAAGTCTTTATGCGGGCGGTAAGTACGATACCAACAGCGGCGGCGATTATGAATATTCTATCGGCCTTAACGGTTTAGGTCTTGCTTCTACTCAGTTTTCTTCGGAGTATATGGATGTAGAAATCAAGCGTGACGGCTTTAAGTATAATCTCCATTTTGAAAAGGGTTATAACATAGGCGGTCTTAAAAAAGAAGAGTATTCAGGTAGGGAAACGGGTACAAAAATTCGTTGGAAGCCTGACCTTGACGTATTTACCGATATTGATATCCCTGTTGAATACTTTGTTGACACCTTAAAAAGACAGGCTATTGTAAACGACGGTCTTGTGTTTCTGTTCCGCGAACAGCAGGGTAACCGTTTTATAAACCACGAAATTTGTTATAAAAACGGTATTACCGATTATGTAAACGAAATTGTCGGCGAAGACAAAATGGCGGGTGTGCAGTTCTGGCAGACCGAACGCAAGGGTAAAGACCGCGAGGACAAGCCCGAATACAAGGTTAAAATAAATGTTGCTATGAGTTT
This sequence comes from uncultured Ruminococcus sp., assembly GCA_964416955.1. GTDB lineage: Bacteria > Bacillota > Clostridia > Oscillospirales > Acutalibacteraceae > UBA737. The sequence goes on along the minus strand of CAYQFW010000216.1, from coordinate 1,445 downwards.
TAGCAACAAAAATCCTTTAAAGGAGTATTACCACAACTCAAGCTGGCTTGAGCACGGCGGTGTTCCCGAAAGAGCAACAAGAAACGCTTTCCTTGCAATGCTTGATAATTACATCAAGCAAACAGGCAAATATAAAAATAACGAAAGCAAAATTACCTTTTCAGATATTGAAGAATGTCTTGTAATAGTTATTTCTTCTTTCTCTACTATGACTTCTTACGAAAACCAGACCAAGAAGTCTATTACAAACAAGTTTATTTATGAAGCAATGGTAGACTTTTTGCGCCAACGCCTTGAAGTTTATTTTATTGAAAATAAGGCGGAAGCCGATAAGATTGCCGACCAGGTGCTTATAAATAAGCGTAGCCGTGAGCGTAGCGAAAAAGAACGTATTAACATTAAGAAAACCTTGCAGTCTTCTAATTCCATGCTCGACCGCGTGGACAAGTTTGTTGACTGCCGTTCTAAAGATGTTGAAGTGCGAGAACTTTTCATAGTGGAAGGTGACTCGGCTTTAGGTTCTTGTAAGTTAGCAAGAAATGCTGAATTCCAGGCAATCATTCCCGTTCGCGGTAAGATACTAAACTGCCTGAAGGCCGATTACGATAAGGTGTTCAAAAGTGAAATTATCACAAATCTTATAAAGGTTTTGGGTTGCGGTGTTGAGGTAAAATCAAAAGCGAATAAAGGTCTTGCAACCTTTGATTTATCGGCACTTCGCTGGAACAAGGTTATAATCTGTACCGATGCCGATGTTGACGGCTTCCAGATAAGAACCCTTATTTTAACTATGATTTACCGCTTGATGCCAACCCTTATAAGCGAAGGCAAGGTTTACATTGCCGAAACTCCGCTTTATGAAATCGGCACAAAGGAAATGACCTATTTCGCCTATGACGAAAAAGAAAAGATAGAAATTCTTGAAAAAATCGGCGACAAGAAGTACACACTGCAGCGTTCAAAAGGTCTTGGTGAAAACCAACCTGATATGATGAATATGACCACAATGAACCCTGAAAGCCGCCGTTTAATAAAGGTTATGCCGCAAGACGCAGAAAGAACGGCTCGAATGTTTGATTTGCTTTTAGGTGACGACCTACAGGGCAGAAAAGATTTTATAGCCGAAAACGGATATATGTATCTTGACGATGCGGACATAAGCTGATATTTAAAAATATCAGCAATGAAGAATGAAAAAATAATAATGAATAATTTTGGTGTCGGCGTTGCCGACGTTATATAAAGTTTCGCAAAGCGAAACACAATAATTATTCACTATTCATTATTCATTTTTAATTTTTATTATTAGGGAGAGAAATATGGCTCCGAGAAAGAAAAAAGAGATAAAACAAGTAAAACCGCAGATAAATGCCTATATTGCGGGAGCGGGACTGACTGTTGAACAGCCTATAACCGAAACACTTGAAACCAACTATATGCCTTAT
>CAYQFW010000215.1:0-2656 GCA_964416955.1 uncultured Ruminococcus sp. | reverse complement strand
TACAGGAAGTTCTTCAACACCTATACGTTCAATGCGCAAGCCGTCAGTTTTAAGCACAGTAATTTCAAGATTTTCCCACCTGAAACTATCGCCCTCTTCAGCCTCGCCGTCAAGCATTGTTTGAGTCCAACCGCCAACAGTAGCGGTGTCTGCTTCAAAATCTTCGTCCTCGTCGATATCAATATCAAACTCGTCAAAGAAGTCATAAACACGCATATCGCCGTCAGCTTCAAAATGAGTTTCATCAATAGCAACAAACTCGCGTTCAATCTCGTCGGATTCGTCAAAAATTTCGCCCACAAGTTGTTCAAGCACATCTTCCATAGTTAAAATACCCATTGTACCGCCGTATTCATCAAGAACCACTACCATATGGCATTTGTTCTCTTTCATTTTTTCCAGCACATCGGGCAAAGGCATTGTTTTATGAACAAAGTTTACAGGTAATAAAAGTTCCCGAATATTAACCTTTCCCTTTTCAACCAATCTTTTATAAAAATGGTTAAGGTGAAGAATTCCTATTATGTTGTCGGTCGTATCTTCATAAACGGGCAATCGCGTGTAGGATGTTTCCTCACACTTACGAAGATTCACTTCATAAGGGTCACGAATATCAAGTGCATCCATATCAACCCTGTGAGTAATAATTTCATACGCCAAAACCTCGTCAAAATCGAGTGCATTCTGAAGTAAATCACACTGCTCTTCGTCAAGCACACCCTCGTCTTCAACAATATCAATAATATTTTCGAAATCGTCTTCCGAAACGGCTTCACTATCGTCAGCGCTCTTTTCCCAAATCTTTGAAGCAAGATTTACAAAAGCCATAACCACAAAATTGAGCGGTTTTAAGATTGTTGAAATAACATAAATGGGTATTGCCGCAAAACAACAGAAAATTTCAGGGAACTGCTTTGCCAAAACTTTAGGAATTATCTCACCAAAAGTAAGAATTAGCAAAGTCATTATAACGGTAGAAGTCCAAGCATAGCCGTCACCCCACCAACCGATAACTATAACCGTTGCAATGGAAGAAGCCGCCATATTAGCAATATTATTACCAATTAAAATACTGCTGAGCAGGCTGTCATAATCATCAAGAATTTTAACCGCAGTAATGCGCGAAAGTGTTTCCTTTTCTTTTTTAAGATTCTTAAGTCTCAAAGCATTTACCGAAGAAAATGCAATTTCAGTAGCCGAGAAAAAAGCCGAAACAAGCACTAAAATCAAAATCGAAAGATAACGGAAAGTACTAATCATCAGTAGCACCTCCTATATCATTTTCATCGTAAATTTCACCAACAAGTTCTTCAAGAATATCTTCTACTGTAAGAATACCAATAACTTCGCCCTGGGAATTTTTAACAAAACTCAAATTTCTGCGGTGATTACTCATTTCGGTCAAAACATCGTCTATAGGCATCTCCGCGTTTATATAATAAGGATAGTCGATAATACTTGCAATAATAACGCTGTTTTTATTGCGCATATACGCCTTTAAAAATTTTCTTATCTGCAAAATACCCTTTATATTACCCTTACGGTCGGTAACGGGTATACGTGAATGTACCGAGTTTTTAACAATTTTCAAAATTTCGGGGGTTTTAAGGGCTACTGATATAACCTCTGTTTCTTCCCACGGGGTCATAACATCACGCGCTGTCGAGTTTGAAAAATGAAGCGCAGATTTCACAAGCTCGCCCTTTTCTTCGTCAAAGCCATCTTCTTCCGAAATATTTTCAACAATGTCGTTAAGCTCTTCTTCGGTCATAGTAACCTGACTTTCAGAATGCTTTTTAAATGGCTTTGAAACAAGTGTTGAAAGCGCAGTAAAGCATATTGACAAAGGCTTTAATACCTTCATAAGAACCCACAATGGTGCAGAAGCCACCTCAGCAAATTTTTCATTGCAAGAACGTGCAAAACATTTGGGCAGCATTTCCCCAAAAATAAAAATAACCACAGTTGCAACAATGGTAGACACCGTAACCCAATATGCACCGAGATGCACGGTTAAAGCAGTCGCAAGTGTTGCACAACCGATATTCACAATGTTGTTACCAATAAGTAAAACAGACAAAGCCTCATCAAAGTTGTCAAGAATTTTAAGCACTCTTTCGGCGCTTTTCTGACCTTTAGAAGCCTTGCTCATCATATGAATTCGGTTAACTGAAGCTAACGAAATTTCGGTTCCTGAAAAGTAACCGCTCAACAATATTAAGATTAAGAATAAGACTATACTGCCCGCCGGACCGTCGTCCACGAATATCAACTCCTAATTAGATAAAGTAAATACATATTACTACATATTTCCTATTTTGTCAATTGGTTTTTTACAATATGTCTATAAAGATGCTTCGTAAGGGAGCGACTAGTGTGTCGTATCGAAAACTCCGTAAAAGCAAACGGAACGGTACGCTGACCGTTCCCTACAATGTTTTTTAATTAACATTTCGTAGGAGATATGTCTATAAAGATTTGCATAAAAAAGCCTTCCTCTTTGAGGAAGGTGGCACAAGCAACGCGAGTGACGGAAGGAGTCATACTCCCTCAGTCGTTTTTACAAAACGACAGCTCCCTCGTCAGAGGGAGCCGTGTTTGAGTTTATTTAGTTTTCTTAGACTTAGCAACTGACCACGCGGAATAGAACGTCTTA
>CAYQFW010000214.1:0-2668 GCA_964416955.1 uncultured Ruminococcus sp. | reverse complement strand
GGAATGCCGCAACTGCGGACACATTGTTGTAGGCGAAAAGGCACCCGAAGTATGCCCGACTTGTGACCATCCGCAAGCTTATTTTGAAATAAACGCCCAAAATTATTAATTTTTGGCTATAATACTCTTGGAGGTAATCAAAATGAAATATGTATGTGATATTTGCGGTTATGTTTATGACGAAGAATTAGGCGATGCTGACAACGGCATTGCTGCAGGTACAAAGTGGGAAGATTTACCTGAAGACTTCGTATGTCCATTATGTGGAGTAGGCAAAGATAATTTTTCCGAAGAATAAATAAGACTCGCATAAGCGGTACGGAAAATTCCGTGCCGCTTATTTTTTTGTAATTTTTTGAAAAATTTAGTGACATATATATAATTTAGTGGTATAATTTATTATATATATGAATAATTGGGGGATAATCGGTTGAAATTACTTGCTATAGACGGTAACAGTATCATAAACCGTGCGTTTTACGGTATAAAACTTTTAACCACTAAAGACGGTCAGTACACCAACGGTGTATATGGCTTTATAAACATTTTGCACCGCCTTATCGAGCTTGAAAACCCCGACGGCGTAGCCGTTGCCTTTGACCTTAAAGCCCCTACCTTCCGCCACGAAATGTATGCGGAATATAAGGCGGGCAGAAAAGGTATGCCCGAAGAATTGCGCTCGCAGATGCCCATTTTAAAAAAATGGCTTTCTTTAGCGGGCTATACCTGTATCGAATGCGAAGGCTTTGAAGCCGACGATATTTTGGGCACACTCGGTTTTCTTTGTGAACAAAGCGGAAACGAATGTGTAATCTCTACGGGCGACCGCGACTCTTTACAGCTTATATCCGACAAAACCCGTGTTTTGCTTGCCGCAACCAAAATGGGCAAACCCGAAATTATAAATTATGATAAATCTGCCCTTTTTGAAAAATACGGTCTTACTCCCGACGAAATGATAGAACTCAAATCCCTTATGGGAGACTCTTCGGACAATATTCCGGGTGTTGCAGGCGTGGGTGAGAAAACCGCCACCGACCTTGTAAGCCGTTTTCATAATATCGACTTTATTTACGAAAACATCGAAACTCTCGATATTAAAGACAGCGTTCGAAATAAGTTAATTGCAGGAAAAGAGTCGGCATTTTTAAGCCGAAAATTAGGCACTATCTGCAAAACCGCTCCCATAAACACAAATATGGCGGAATATAAAACAAAACCTGTAAACGAGCAGGAACTTGCGCGCCTTATGACAAGGCTTGAATTCTTCAAACTTATGGAGAAAATGAACCTTAAGGCTGACAGCACCCCCACACCCGAAAAGAACGAAAACAAAACAAAAATAACTGTTAGCGAAGCGCTTTGCGACACCGCCACCGTTTACTGTGAAAACGGCGAATACGCAGTTGTTAGCGGTAATAATGTTTTCAGGTGTTCTGAAGAAAAAGTTAAAGAGATTTTCGAAAACGAAAAAATTTCAAAAATTGTTTACGATTACAAAAACATTTATAAACAATTCGGCAGTATAGTTAATGTGGAGTTTGATGCTCTTCTTGCAGGTTATCTTTGCAACCCATCGGCTTCCAGCTATGTGCCCGACCGTCTTTTTGCCGAATATTCGGCAGTTTTGCCCGAAATCGCAGGCGAAGCAGACGAACTTATAAATAACGCCTGCCTTTTTGACGATGTTTCTAAAAAACTCAAAACTGAACTCGAAAACAGCGGTCAACTTGACCTTCTTTTAAATATTGAACTGCCTTTAGCAAGGGTTTTGGGCGATATGGAACTCAAAGGCTTTAAGGTTGATGTTAAAGGACTTGAAAATATGTCCTTTGAACTTGAAAACAGAATTGCCAGAATTCAGGCGGAAATTTACTCTCTTGTGGGCTATGAATTTAATCTCAATTCTCCAAAGCAATTAGGCGTTGCTTTGTTTGAAGAATTAGGTCTTCCCGCAAAGAAAAAAACAAAAAGCGGTTACAGTACAAACGCCGAAGTTTTGGAAGAATTAAAAGATATACACCCTGCGGTATCGCTTTTGCTCGAATACCGCCAACTTGCGAAATTAAAATCAACCTACACCGACGGATTGCAGGCATGTGTCGCAGAAGACGGCAGAATTCACACAACCTTTAACCAAACCGAAGCCCGAACAGGCAGAATTAGTTCATTAGAACCCAATTTACAAAATATTCCCGTCAGAACTGACGAAGGTAAACGTCTTCGTGAATTTTTTGTAGCAGACCAAGGCAAAGTTTTGGTTGATGCCGACTATTCACAGATTGAACTTCGCGTTCTTGCGAGTATATCAGAAGACCAAAATATGATATCAGCTTTCGAAAGCGGAACCGATATTCACACCGCTACCGCGGCACAAGTTTTCGGTATGCCTCGCGATATGGTAACCCCCGTTATGCGCAGTCGCGCAAAGGCAGTAAACTTTGGTATAGTTTACGGCATCGGTGCTTTCTCTCTTTCAAAGGATATCGGCGTTACAAGAAAGGAAGCCGACAGTTATATAAAATCATATTTAGCCACCTATCCTTCGGTAGCATCTTATATGGATAAAACCATTGCCAATGCGAAACAAAACGGATATGTTACAACCCTTTTCGGAAGACGACGCTACTTGCCCGAACTTTCAAGCTCTAACGGAATGCTTCGTGCT
>CAYQFW010000213.1:0-2669 GCA_964416955.1 uncultured Ruminococcus sp. | reverse complement strand
CATTTTCTGACGGTGAAGATTGATATTTGATTTTGGGTCGGTAATTTCGTTATCGTTAAAATAGATATGCCCGCTTGTTGGTTCTTCCAAAAGGTTTAGGCAACGCAAAAATGTTGATTTACCCGAACCCGAAGGACCGATTATGCAAACAACTTCACCTTTTTTTATTTCACTGTCAATACCTTTTAAAACTTCGTTTTTACCAAAAGCCTTGTGAAGTCCTTCAACCTTTATAATTGTTTCATTAGTGGTCACTCTTGCGCAGCCTCCTCTCTAACATATTAAGGAAATATGTAAATATCATTACAAGCACAAGATAAATTGCTGCCAATACAAGATATGGAACAAATGGGTCATAGTAATCGGCAACAATGGCACGGGCGGCTCTTGTTAAATCGAACACGGTAATAAAGCCTGCAACCGAGGTTTCTTTAACCATTACAATAAATTCGTTTCCTAAAGCAGGCAAGATGTTTTTGATAGCTTGCGGAAGAATGATTTTGGTCATTGTAGTACCGTATGTAAAGCCTAAAGAACGGCCTGCTTCCATCTGACCTTTGTCTATGGACAAAATGCCCGAACGGATGATTTCTGCAACATAAGCACTGCTGTTGATACCGAAAACAAGAATTGCAATAAATAATGCTTTGTATTCGAATGAACTCCATGCAGTAGCAAATATACCAAAATAGAATAAAAGAAGTTGAACCATTACAGGTGTACCGCGAATGATGGTGATATAGACGCTTGCTACACCGTTTAAAAATTTTGTTATAAAATTTTTATGTGGAATTACTTTGCATATAGCCAATAAAGCGCCTAAAATAATACCGATTATTACAGAAATAACTGCTATAATAATGGTGTATTTAAGACCATCAATAAGCAGAAGATAACCTTTACCTTCTATAAAGATTCTATAAAATCTTTCAAAAAAATTGTCAAACAATAAATCACAACCTTTTTAAAAATAAAAGGCATCGCCTTTCCGACGATGCCTTGTCGAATTTATTTTATTAGTTTAATTCGTACTTTTCAAGAAGCTCGTCAACCTTGCCTTCTTCAACGAGTTCAGCTAAAGCACCGTCAATAGTTTCTTTAAGTTCGGTGTTACCCTTTTGGAGAGCAATACCGTATTCTTCAACAGTTAACGGAATGTCTATAACTTTAGCAACGTCGCTGTTTTGAGCAACAGCTTCTTTAGCAACAGAATCGTCCATAACGATTGCAGTAACGTTTCCGTTTTTAAGGTCATTGATAGCAAGGCTTATATTTTCATAAATCTTAACCTTTGCATCTTTAACAGCGGTAAAGCCCCATTCAGAATCGCCTTCAACATAGGATTGACCTGTAAAGCCTGAGCAAACGCCGATAGTCTGACCTTCAAGTTGTTTGTCAAGTTCTTCTTTTGTTGTGCCTGTGAAGTGTTTGTCGTCAGCACCAACAATAAGTATTTGAGCAGCACCGCTGTAATAAGCGTCAGAAAAGTCGACGGATTTGGAACGTTTAGCGTTGATGGTAAGACCCGAAATTGCAATATCACAAGAGCCGCTTGAAACAGCAGCAATTACGCCGTCAAATTCCATATTGTCGAATTCAACTGTGTAACCGATTTTTTCAGCGATAGCGTTCATAAGGTCGATATCGAAGCCAACATAGTTGCCGTCTGTACCGATGCTTTCAAAGGGTTCAAACTCTGCATTTATTGCAACCTTTAAAGTTTTTGTTTCGTCGGCTTTTTCGCCGCAACCTGCAAAACATAAGAGCATTGCTAAAGATAAAACCAATGCAATGATTTTTTTCATAAGAATACACTCCTTAAATTATTTATAATACGAGTATAACACACGGCTTTTTGTTTGTCAAGTGTGCTTGGGTATTTATGCGTGCTTTGTGCATAAATATAAAAAGGAAGCCGTTATGTAACGGCTTCCTTAGTTTGATTTGATTATCCTTCAACGGCGCCTGATTTTACAGCTTCAAAGTCTTCTTCGATTTCCTTAGATGGAGCCTTTGTCAAGAGCGATACCACAATAATGCAGATACTTGAGAAGATAAATGCGGGGAGGAGTTCGTAAATTGCGAACACACCGCCGAGCTCACTTATAACAAGCTTCCAAAGGAATACCATAGCTGCGCCGCCAACCATACCTGCAATAGCACCTGCGCGGTTGGTACGTTTCCAGAAGAGTGAGAAGAGCATAAGCGGACCGAATGTAGCGCCAAAGCCTGCCCAAGCGAAAGATACGATATCGAAAATTACGCTATCAGGGTCGAGCGCAATTAAAACACCAATAAGAGCCAATACAAAAAGTGTTATACGTGAAACTAACATTACCTGCTTGTCTGTGGCTTTTTTATGAATAATGCCTTGGAAAATATTTTTCGAAAGAGAAGAAGCGGCAATGAGTAAGTAAGAGTCGGAAGAACTGATAGTAGCCGCCAAAATACCTGCCATAACAAAACCTGCAAGAATAGGCGGTAAGAAACTTTCGGAAAGAACAATGAATATGTTTTCAGATGCCGATTTGGTTAAAAGCATATCTGCGGCATCAAGCTTACCTGTCATAAAGAGCTGACGGCCGATAATACCGATAAATACAGCAACAGCAAGAGAAATTACAACCCAAACCATAGCAATCTGACGGGAACGCTTTAATTCACTTTCT
>CAYQFW010000212.1:0-2714 GCA_964416955.1 uncultured Ruminococcus sp. | reverse complement strand
TACTCATGATAAGAACAACACAAATTCATTGAATTCTTGTCAATTATCGGAAAAATTGTGCCATTTTTTGACATTTTAAAAAACGAGCTGTAATTTCTTGACAATTTGCATGTGGATTGCTATAATGAAAGCGCAACAAACCGCTTTTTAATTATTAATACACGGATTTTTATGCCACTTTTTGACATCGGAGGAAATTATGCAAGCAAGGTTTAATGTGTCTCGCGAGAAAAACAATCTCCTAATCTCCAAAAGATACAAAAACGATTTTTGCCACTTCCAATTTCATTCACAAATAGAAATTTACGCCGTAACCGAAGGTGAAATGCAAATGTTTGTAGATAACAAACGCAAAACCCTGCATGCAGGCGAATTTTCGGTGGCGCTGAGTTATATTGGCCACGATTACAAAACCCAAAAGTTTTCGCGTTCGTTTTCAATTCTTATTCCTGTGCACTACTGCGAAGAATTTTTAGCCGAAATTGAAGGCAAAAAACTCGAATCCCCATTTTTTGACGATGAGGAACTGTTTGAAAAATTAGCTGAATGTTCCAATATTTTAAGGGAAGCCAATACCAGCACGGTTACAAAACTCGGGTTTACCAATTATGTTTTGGGGCTCATTTTAGAAAAAAGCAAATTTGTTGACACAAAAAAACCCACCAACAATAACCTTATCACAAAAATTCTTTTCTACCTGAACGAAAACTATAAAACCGATATTTCGCCCGCATCGGTGGCAGAACATTTTGGATATTCCCAAAGCTATATTTCGCGTTATTTTAAATCCTGTTGCGGCATTAATCTTGTAAAATACATAAGAATGTTAAAGCTTAAAAACGCGATAACACTTTTAGCCGAAACAAAAAATGATATTACCTATTGTGCGCTTGAAAGCGGTTTTTCTTCGGTGCGCACCTTTTACCGCGCCTTCCAAGATGAATTCGGATGTTCACCTAAAGAATATATCAAAGAAATACACCAATAAAAAATGTCCTACTTAGTAGGACATTTTTTGTAATCGCTTATTAGCAAATATACCGACCCATCAGTCTTCTAACATTGAAAGTATCTGTGCTTTAGGTCTTGCCCCCGCAGACTGATTTGCAACTTTACCACCCTTTAAAACAACAAGGGTGGGAATGGTCATAATACCGAAAGCAGCTGCAAGTTCGGGTTGTTCGTCAACATTGATTTTACCCACAAGATACTGCGGATTTTCTTGTGCGATTTCGTCCACTATAGGAGAGACCATACGGCAAGGACCGCACCAATCGGCAAAAAAGTCGAGTAAAACGGTTTTTTCGCTGTTCTTTATTTCTTCAAAATTCTCTTTATTTACACTTATTACTGACATAAAATTACTTCCTTTCTTTTGGTATCGCTTTAATTATACCATATTTAAAAAATTATTCAAAACATTTTCCGTTTTTGCAGTCGGTGGCTTCTCCCTTTCTATAACAAAGCTCATTAGGGCACTGATTTTTAGTAAGCATATCCACAATATTTTTAACTGTAGTTTCGGCTATATTTTCAAGCGCTTCTTCGGTTAAAAATGCTTGGTGCGAAGTTACAATAACATTGGGCATTGAAATAAGACGCGCCAAAATATCATCTTCCAAAATATGCCCCGAATTATCTTCAAAAAACAGGTCAGACTCTTCTTCATAAACATCAAGACAAGCCGCGCCTACCTTACGGCTCTTTATACCCTCAAGCAAGGCTTCAGCATCTACCAAAGCACCCCGCGAAGTGTTGAGAATAATTACCCCTTTTTTACAGTTTTCAATAACATCTTGATTTATAATATGATAGGTGTCTTCGGTCAAAGGGCAATGAAGCGAAATAATATCACTTTTCTCGAAAAGTTCTTTAAGTTCAACATACCGCACAGTATTGCCGTTATCAAAATTTTCGGCAGGGAATTTATCATAAGCCAAGACCTTCATACCAAAACCGCGGCAAATATCAACAAAAACTCTGCCGATTTTACCTGTACCTATAACACCAACCGTCTTACCGTGCAAATCAAAGCCCGTAAGCCCCGCAAGGCTGAAATTAAAATCACGCGAACGGATGTAAGCCTTGTGAATGCGGCGAATTGAAGTCAGTAAAAGCGCCATTGTATGCTCGGCAACGGCATAAGGCGAATATGCAGGGACGCGAAGAACGTGAACCTTGCCGAAAGCGTACTTCATATCAACATTGTTAAAACCCGCGCAACGAAGCGCTACAAGCTTTACACCAAGCTCGCAAAGGCGGTCAATAACCGCCGAATTTACGGTATCATTAACAAAGACGCAAACCCCGTCATAACCTTGAGCCAAGTCAACCGTATCTTCGTTAAGTTTCGTTTCAAAATATTTGAAACAAACCCCATTTTCTTCGCCAAAGCGGTCAAAAGACGGTTTATCGTATGGTTTTGTATCAAAAAATGCTATTTTCATAAACAAATCTCCTTTTAGTTTATTCTTCCGCTTGGAGCAAATATTTAATCATTCTTTCGGGATTATCCAAAAATTGCTTTGTAACTTTATAGTGCTCGGTTTCCCTATAATCCACCTTAGTAATTCCATTTTTTGAAAGTTCTATTATTTCGGCATTTGGATATGCCATTAAAATTGGCGCATGTGTGGCGATTCTAATCTGCGAATTTCTTTTTACAAGACGGTCAATTTCAGCAATGAGCGTTAACAAACGCATAGGTGAAAGCG
>CAYQFW010000211.1:0-2728 GCA_964416955.1 uncultured Ruminococcus sp. | reverse complement strand
TGACAGGCTTCACAACGTCCGCCTTTTACATTAAACGAAAATCTGCCTGCATTATATCCGTGCATTTTAGCGTCCTTAGTAGATGCGAAAAGCTCGCGAATATCGTTAAATACGCCTGTGTAGGTTGCGGGGTTGGAGCGCGGTGTTCTGCCTATTGGCGCTTGGTCGATATTGATAACCTTATCAAGATGCTCTATGCCCAGGGCCGACTTATACTTGCCCGCAATAGTCTTTGCGCGGTTAAGTTTGTTGGCAAGTACATTATACAAAATATCGTTAACAAAGGAAGACTTACCGCTACCCGAAACACCCGTAACACAGGTAAATGTGCCGAGCGGAATTTTAACATTTATATTTTTAAGGTTGTTTTCCGCCGCTCCCTTAACGACAAGGCTGTTTCCGTTACCCTTACGGCGCTTTTCAGGGATAGGTATCTGCTTCCTGCCGTAAAGATAGTCAGAAGTAATAGAGTCTGTGCAAGCCTCTAATTCTTCAAGCGGTCCTGAGAATACCACCTTGCCGCCGTGAATACCCGCTCCCGGACCTATATCTAAAATATAGTCCGCCGAGCGCATTGTGTCTTCGTCGTGCTCAACCACAATAACTGTATTTCCAAGGTCACGAAGTCTTTTTAGTGTTGCAATAAGGCGGTCATTATCGCGTTGGTGAAGACCAATACTTGGCTCGTCAAGGATATACAAAACACCCATAAGCGAAGAGCCGATTTGGGTAGCCAAACGTATACGCTGACTCTCGCCACCCGAAAGTGTACCCGAAGAACGCGAAAGGTTAAGGTAATCAAGACCGACGCTCTGTAAGAATGTTAAACGCTCGCGAATTTCTTTTAAAATAGGCTTTGCTATCATACTGTCACGCGCGCCGAATTCAAGGCTTTCGATAAATTCGAGCTCGGCACTTACAGACATATCACAAAATTCGATAATATTCTTACCGCCAACAGTCACTGCCAAATATTCAGGTTTTAGTCTTCTGCCGTCACATTCGGGACATGGCGACTCGGTCATATAACTTTCAATTTCGTTTCTCGCGTAGTCGCTTGTAGTGTTTTTATAACGGCGTTCAAGGTTATTTATAACACCCTCAAACTCACCGTAGTAGGTACCACCGCCATAGTCGGTATTGCGCACCAACTTGATTTTTTCACCCTTTGTGCCATATAAAACAGCCTGTTTTGCCTCTTCGGGAATGTCTTTAAAAGGCAGGTTGATATCAAAGCCGTAAAAATCGGCTATACCATTATAGTACATTTCGGCAATAGACGAAGCATCGGGGTTAAACCAACTGTTCACTCCCCAACCCGAAGCCTTGATAGCACCGTCAAGCAAAGATTTATCTTCGTCATTTATAACGAGCTTGGGGTTTACCTTCATAAACATACCAAGACCTGTACAATACGGACAAGCGCCGAACGGACTGTTGAAAGAGAACATTGTGGGGGTTAGTTCGGGTATGCTTATACCGTGCTCGTCGCAGGCGTAGGTCTGAGAAAACTGCATCTCTTCCCCGCCTATAACATCAACCGCAATAAGTCCGCCCGAAAGACCGACAGCGGTTTCAATACTGTCGGTAAGTCGTGAAACAATATCTTCCTTTATAACAAGTCGGTCTACCACCACTTCTATCCAATGCTTTTTGTTCTTTTCAAGCTTAATATCTTCTGCTAAATCAAGGATATTTCCGTCAATTCGTGCGCGGACATACCCTTGTTTTTTAATGTTTTCAAGCTCTTTTTTATACTCGCCCTTTCTCCCCTTTACTATAGGAGACAAAATTTGAATTTTACTGCCCTCTGGCAGCTTCATTACCGCATCTACAATCTGGTCGGTAGACTGTTGACTGATTTCCTTGCCGCAAATGGGACAATGCGGAATACCTACACGCGCATACAAAAGGCGCAAATAATCGTAAATTTCGGTAACAGTACCAACGGTAGAACGCGGGTTTTTTGATGTTGTTTTTTGGTCGATTGATATTGCAGGAGAAAGACCCTCAATAACTTCCACATTGGGCTTTTCCATCTGCCCCAAGAACTGACGGGCATAACTCGAGAGCGACTCTACATACCGTCTTTGTCCCTCGGCATAGATAGTATCAAACGCCAATGACGATTTACCGCTACCCGAAAGACCTGTGAAAACCACAAGCTTATCGCGCGGAATTTCGACATCAATATTCTTTAAATTGTGCTCATTAGCACCCTTTATAACAATTTTTTCGTTAGCCAAACTAACCCTTCCTTAATTTATTAATTTTATCTCGCAAGGTTGCGGCATACTCAAATTCAAGTATCTTTGCCGCTTGCTTCATTTCAATTGTCAAGCGCTTAATCTCCGCTTCGCGCTCGAGCTTGGACATTTTAGATACCGCCTTGTCTTTAACCTTTGTGCCAATTTCAAGCACTTCGTGAACTCCTTTTGTGATGGTCTTGGGCACAATTCCGTTATCGGCGTTATACTTCATTTGAATAGCGCGGCGGCGCTCGGTTTCGCGAATGGCGTTTTCCATAGAACGCGTTACGCTGTCAGCGTACATAATAACCTGACCGTTAGCATTACGCGCGGCTCTGCCTATTGTCTGCACAAGTGAAGTTTCGCTTCTTAAGAATCCTTCCTTGTCGGCATCAAGTATAGCCACAAGCGATACTTCGGGTATATCAAGCCCCTCACGAAGCAGGTTGATCCCAACAAGCACGTCAAACTCACCAAGG
>CAYQFW010000210.1:0-2744 GCA_964416955.1 uncultured Ruminococcus sp. | reverse complement strand
AACAATAAGTCGCGCTGGAAGCCTTATGCCTATGTGGAGTTATACACCACACTCAACGCCCCTGCGGCTGTGGAGAACCGTCTCACGCACCCCGTGGAGCGCGACAACTACATCAACCGCGTGCGTCTGTGCGTGGGCAGCACGATGAAGATTAACAACCATAACAGTATGGATTTCTACTATATGACACACTTCAACCGCTCGTTTGGCGCAAAGTACGATGCCGAGTCGGGCGATTTGGCTTCACGCTCTTTGAAGCGAGTGACGGCCCATATTATAGGTGTTGATTATAAGTTCAAATTATGATAAGATTACGCTCCTCATACCGCATAGCCATAGCGCTCTTTATGCTGATTATGACCTGTAACGCTGCAAGCGAAGTTGCGGCGCAGAGCCGTAAGCGTATGCCTCTGTATATTGTCAACGGAGAGGCTATGAGTGAGGAGCAGGTTAAGGCTATCGACCCTGCCGACATTGAGGACAACCACCTGCTGCCAGCCGATGAGCAGACCATCGAGAAGTATGGTCAGGCGGCCGCTAATGGGGTGGTGGTCATCACATTGCGTTATGACGAGGCGGCCCGATTTGAGGTTGATGGCCAGCCGACCAACTATAGTCTCTACATTGCCGATTGTGTCAAGTGGGACCAGACCGACCCTGTGGCGCGTGTGAGCATATCTTTTAGGGTTAAGGCCGATGGCTCGATTGGCGAAAAGATAGTCTTGGAGGCCACCGACAAACGCCTGCTGCGTCGCGTTGAGAAGGCTATGGCCGAAGCTCCCCGCTGGAAGCCCGCCACCAAGCAGGGCAAGGGCGTGGAGACCAAGCATCTATTGAAAGTAACCCTCCCCAAAGGGCGCACGATGCCTCGCGAGAGGGTTGTGAGGATACAGTGATTATCTATCTGCCAATGGGTACTTTGTAGGGCGCATCGTCAGATTTAATACCCAAATAAGTGGCGTTGTACCAATTGATAAAGTTTTCTATAGTGTTCCACTCTATGGCCATAATCTTATGACGACGGATAAAGTCGAACACATAGTCACGCGTGCCGTCACTCAACGACTCCTGCGGTTGGCGCATCATATAGAGATATAATATCTGCAAATTCACCAAATCGACGCGGTGACGCAACTCCTCATCCTCATCCTTGACTGCATCTGTAGCCTCGGCGAGTATGTTGCGGGCCTCGGCGACAAACTTATCGGTATAGATGGGCGCATCTTCAAGGAAAAAACAATCCCATATAATCGTCATTTACAAGCCCTTGGCAAAGCTCAATATACTGCTGCACATAGGGTGCTGCCGCGCCGTAATAGTCGGTTACGAACTCCTCAATCAAGGCTTTGGAATCGAGGTCCGCATTCCACATCAACTTTGCAAGCATCCACGATTTAAGTTCCGAGAATGCTCCTCCCGACGATTCATATTGTCCCTCTTCGTGCAGGCCGATGGTGTTGTATCGTTTGAAGGTCTTGATATTCTCGGCCAGGACACCGAAATTGGGGCAGGGCGCGAGATATTGACGGAAATTCACCACATAATCCCAGATGTAGAGGTGTGCCGAGAGGTTCGACCACTCCTCTATATCGAGGATGAATGAGTGGTTATGTTCGCACTGCTCAATGGGGTGGGCAAAGCAACACTCAATGCTGCATAGGCGAATGACCACATTGTCGCGCGGAGAGATACCCTTGGGTGCCGAGCGAGTATATTGATATGCAAATGTGCTGATATACTTGTCGGGATAGAGCGATTTAATCTCGTCGGCTACTTGATTGACAAACCATACCATCAGGCCCGAATGTCCTCCATACTGCTCCTCTATGGCTCGGCACTTCTCGCACTGACACATAAATTGGTGGTCATCCTGTGAGAGTGAGTAAATCCAATAATCGGGATTTTCGGCTATAACCCTCTTCATTCGCTCCTTGCAAATCTCCAGCACCTCAGGATTGGAGAGACATAATTGACCATAGGACACTCGCTCTCCGTCGCGCTCGGCAAAATATTCGGGATGGGTAGAGAAAAACTCCTTGGCAGGTACAAAATACGAGAATGTATGTCCGCCCCAGAAACCTACCAGACCGCCATATTTGTTCTTCTGCGACTTCCAGACAAAGTTACATTTATTGTGGGCCAGCCACTGTGGGTCGTACTCCACATCGTAGAAGTCATCAAAGCGGTATTCGATTAGCGGGGCTTCGCTATGGCGCAGATGTTTGAAATCCCATCTGTCAAGCGCAGGTATCTTGGTATATTTTGAGGTGTACCACCTCACGCCCAACTCATTCTCCAGAAAAGAGTAGACTCCATACATCGTACCCCAGCGGCTGCCGCCATATATCCATATATTCTCTCCGACATTGCAATAGGAGTATTGCTGCGAGTCGCTCTCGGGACGGCTCACACCTTCCTTTGAGCCATACTCCTCGTTGTAACCTACATAGATGTGCGGCTCATCATCGGATAGTTCGGCCGCCCGTTTGAGGGGTAACTCCACTCCGCCTATCTCCTTCAGATAACTCTGCAACTCCTCGGCTGCCGTCTGCTCCGAGGGCGAGGCATCATCTCTCAGCACAATGGAGTAATAGCTATGTCCATCGCTGAAGAGCGTGTTTGAACAACCTGCAAACAATGTTGAGCAACACAATATGGTCGATATGTGCAGTAATTGTAATAATCTCATATTTTCTGTTGATGGTTATTGTTAATACAAATCTATGTACTCATAACTGTTGCCC
>CAYQFW010000209.1:0-2770 GCA_964416955.1 uncultured Ruminococcus sp. | reverse complement strand
GGGCAAAATACTACCCTTCTAAACGGCACCTTTGCCGACACGTTTATAGGCACGCTTGGATATCTTTCGGTTTCGGTTTTTTTGTTTCTTTCGGGATACGGACTTACCGTTTCATACCAAAGAAAAGGTGAAAATTACATAAAAGCCTTTCCAAAGACTAAAATTTTACCCTTTTATATTCAAAATCTCATACTTATTGCCATCTACTTTATCTTTTGGCAAATCGTTGGACAAGACCTTTCTACAAGACGAATAGTACTGTCTTTTTTCTTCGGTCACACAGTTATAAAATACGGTTGGTATATTCAGACAACCTTGCTTTTATATCTTTTGTTTTTTGCTTGCTTTAAAGCCCGCAAAAACTATATAAGGGCAATGATTTTTATTATGGGTTATGCGGCATATTTCGGCTTGTGCTACATTAACAACTGTTGGTCTATGTGGTATATCTCGGTTTTAGCTTTCGGCGCGGGTGTTACCTATGCATTTGTAGACCTTAACCCAAAGTACGAAATCATATTTTCGGCAATTTTGTTTTTTGCTACCTACATACCGTCAAATTACGGCCTTTCAAGCGGAACAATAGCCACTGTTTTAAAAATGCTTTCGTCGGTTGCTTTTCCTGTTTTAGTTGTTTCGATTATTAAAAAACTACCATTAAAATTTGTTTTTTTAAATAAACTTTCAAAAATTTCGTTTGAAATCTATGTTTCACAAGGACTATTTCTAACATTGTTTCACAGTAAGATTTTATATATTGAAAATGAATTACTATATTCGCTCACGGTTGTTGTAGCAACCGTCCTATTTGCCTTTTTACTTAATTTCATTTTTTCAAAAATTCGTTTTAACAAGTCATGATATTGTTAAAACTAAAAATACAGAGAAGTTATAAGCGGTATGGTTATTCAGTCACTCCACGCGCCCTTTTATACGGAAGGCAGTATATGGAGTAATGACCCCCATAAATTCACAAGACTTTAAGCGAACTGCGAATTATCGCCGACCCCAACCGCCCCGATATAGATTTGTACAGCAAAATGACCACCCGCGAATATCTTGAGGTAGCATATAAACGAATAAAAAAACAGCAAGTAAATACTTCAAATAATTTAAGGCTCGCCAAACGGCGAGCCTTATACCATACCAATTATCCAATAAACAACCCCATAGACCACACTCGCTATAGTTCCGTAAACAATCACCGGTCCTGCTATTGTAAACATCTTCGCGCCAACGCCTAAGACGAAACCCTCTGCTTTAAATTCTATTGCGGGCGATACCACCGCGTTTGCAAAACCTGTTATGGGAACAAGCGTGCCGGCACCTGCAAATTTAGCAATTTTATTAAATATTTTCAAAGCCGTTAAAAGCGCCGATAAAAAGATAAGACTTACAGTTACAAGCGCCTTTGCGCGTTCTTCGTCAAGGGCTAAAGTTTTAGAATAGAGTTCGAGCAACAACTGACCTAAAGTGCATATAAACCCGCCCACCAAAAAAGCAAATGCGCAGTCGCGAAGCTTTGGAGACGGCGGTGAATGTTTTTTCACCATTTCGGAATATTGGTTATTATTCGGTCGCATAAAAAACACTCCTTTTGCATTATCTTTAGCAAAAGGAGTGTTAATATTCTTTTTTAATTTTTTTGAGGCACGTCACCGAGCATTTTTTTGGTTTTCTTGAAAATAATTACAAACGCCACAATAAGCGCCGCTATACAAGCACCCCAAGAAATCGGGTAGGAAACGTAGAGACTGTCAAGTGTGTGAATTTGTTTGAAAATAGTGAATATCCAAACAAGTCTTACACCGCAAACGCCCAAAACCGAGATAAACATTGTTACAAGCGAATGTCCCATACCGCGAACCACACCGTTTAAAACCTCGTATATACCGCACATAAAATAAAACAGACAAATAAACGACATACGCTTTACGCCAACAGCAATTGAAGCGGCATTATCGGTAATATAAAGAGAAAGCAGATTTGTTTTAAAGGCGTAAACCACACCTATAATTGCAACACTCATAACCGTAACACTGATTATGTTTATGTAGAAGGCGCGAAGTATTCGATTAGAATTTTTAGCGCCGAAATTCTGCCCTGTGTAATTAAGTGATGTTTGACGGAACGCCTGCATTGCAACAAAGACAAAGCCTTCTATGCTCGCGGCGGCGGCATTACCCGCGATAGCCGCGGCACCAAAGGTGTTAACCGACGACTGAATTATAACATTTGACATCGAGAAAACCGAAGACTGAAGTCCTGACGGCAAGCCGATTTTAACAATCTTTAAAAATACATCCTTGTAAATATGTATCTTTCTGAAGCTGAACTTAAAGCAATCATTATGCTTTGCAAGGGCTATTATCATTAAGGTACAGGAAATTGTTTGTGCAATAGCGGTAGCAAGCGCAACGCCCGCAACATCCAAATCAATAACAGTTACAAAAAACACATTAAGAACAACGTTTATAAGACCCGCAAAGCTTAAGTATTTAAGCGGAGTTTTAGTATCCCCTGATGCACGGAAAATCGCCGCTGAAAATTCAAAAACAAGGGTTGGTATCATACCGCAAAAATAAATACGGGTATAAAGACTTGAAAGGGGTAAAATTTCTTCAGGTGTGCCCATAAGTCTTAAAATAGGGTTAGAAAAAACAAGTCCGACTACGGTAACAATAGCGCCGAAAATAACTGCAAGTGGTAACGCGGTGTGAACGGTCTCAGAAATTCTTTTTTCGTCTTTCTGCCCCACAGCGTTTGCGAT
>CAYQFW010000208.1:0-2802 GCA_964416955.1 uncultured Ruminococcus sp. | reverse complement strand
TTCGAACCCACGGTCTCCAGTGCCACAAACTGGCGCTTTAACCAACTAAGCTACATCCACCATAGAACAAGAATTATTATACCATAATAATTTCTTTTGTCAACAAAAACTTTCAGATTTTTTAAAATTTTACGGGCGGACACATTATCCGCCCGTTTATTATACGCTTACTTTCCGTAAAAATCGTAATTTATCCAAAGTATCGAATATCGGTCTTTTAAATCTTTAGCATATAGCACAGCGTTTTCTTGCTTTTCTTTACTGTAAAGCGAATTGAATTCTTCCATATCAAGCCCTACCAAAGAAAGCATATCGAGAATTTCCTTACTGCTTGGCATTTCGGCTAAAACTTCTTTAATTTCCGTTTCTTTTTTAAGGTAAATTTCTGCTCTGTCGCAAGCGTAATTACCAACCTTTTGCTGAAGTTCTATGCAACCGTTCGCAACACTTTTATAAATCTCTTTAATTTTAGTATTGCGCTTTTCTTCGGTTGGACGGTTCGGTTTTTCAGAAAATTTTACGCCCAAAATCTTTTCACGCAAAGCGGCGGTAATTACTGTCGAAAAAGCTACGTCTATACCATGTGGCAAATAATCGGTGCCGTCGATAATACCCGTAATTTCAAAAAAGTGAGAAAGGTGGTGCTCACTGCCCGAAGCAGGGCGCGAAGAGCCGGCAAAACTCATCATAATACCGATAATAACCAGCGCTTCCATAAGGGTTTTAATGCTTTCTTCGTTGCGCTCAAGTATTCCGTTTGCTAAATCAAGCGTTCTTTCTATTTGCTCATAGGTTGTATCATATACATACTGACAAAAATATTCATTTGTTACAATTTGGCTCAATTTCCAATCATTAAGCGCCGAAAATTTACCTATAATATCGCCATATCCCGATTTAATCATATCAATAGGCGCGTTTTTTAGCACTTGGGTATCGGCGATTATCGCGCGTGGCAATCCCGATTTTACAGTTACTTTCATACCGCCTAAAATCATAGCCGCGCCATCTGAAGCATAGCCGTCCATAGACGGTGCTGTAACGACAATTATATAAGGAATTTTATTTTTAAACGATATATACTTGCAAAGGTCCTGAATAACGCCCGAACCAATACCCACTATCATTTCAATTCCGCCGAGTTGCTTTTCGGCGGTACTAACCGCTTTTTCGTCAGGAACAAGCAGTTTTTCACCGCTAAAAATCACCTTTTTTACATTTTTACCCTGCAATACCTTTTCGGTCTTTTCCCCTGCCGCCGCAAAGGTATTCTCGTCAGCCACTAACAATATATTATTACATTGGTCGCAAATTTCGCCAAGATGCTTTATAGCATCTTTTTCTATGTACACATAATCAATATCGCAGGTATGCTTTTTACCGCAAGCACAGTCAACACCCTTTAACAACTTATTGATATCCAAAACATCACCCCAATTAAAACAAAATAGCAAAAGAACGCTTATTCATCATTCTTTTACTATCTCTTAATCTCCAAAAATATAGTATCACATTACTAACAAACTGTCAAATAAAAATTTTTACAATTTTTTAAAAATATCGAGTGTAATTTTTATACACCCGATATTTCATTATTTATTATCAAAATTTTACAACCTTGCCTGTAGCAATGCTCTCATACACCGCATTCATAGCCTCGATGGTATGTTTATGCCATCCTAAATTTATAAGAGGTGTTTTATTATTTCTGATATTATCAACAAACTCATCAATAAGCCCTATCCATTCGTCAAAATAGGTGTACTGTACAGTGTAGCGGTCGTTAGGAGCTCCGTTATGATAAACATTAGGTCCAAAGCAGTCTGCCATAATCGTTCCCTTTTCACCATTTAAGGTGATATTCACTTCCATTCTTTTCGGGAACACTTCCCACCCAGCTCCCGGAACCTTTATACGTTCTTCCATTTTAGACCAAGATGGGTCAAGCGAAAAAATTGTACCGTTTTTCATTTTGCCAATTACCGACAGCATATCCTCCACCTCAATATCAGGGCGGATATTGGGTGCCACTTCGGCATAAATACTCTCAAATTCACTACCTGTGATATGTCTTATCATATCAAAAATATGGGGATGGTCGCAAAGCGCACCTCCTCTGAAACGACTGTCCCCCTCTTTAATTGACACGCGTTTTCCATAACTTTTTTCGGGTACTCCCTGCCAAGGGAAAGCCCAAACGGGTGACAACGTAATGTTTGTCGCATTAAACGACTTAATTTTACCGATTTCACCATTTGCAACCAATTCTTTCATACGAACAATAACAGGGTTATAATGCATTTCGAGTTCAATTTGACAAACAATTTTTCTTTTTTCCACAAGTTCAATCATCTGATTATATTCGTTCATATCAAAAGTGGGAATTTTCATTGAAAGAATATGTATGCCACGCTCGGCACAAAGCTTCATTTGGCGAAGATGCTCGCTATTTTCACTGGCAATTACTACTGCTTCGATTTCGGGGTGAGCATCAAGCATTTCTATTTCACTATCATAACAAGGGATATCTTCTACCTTATCAAGAAAATTTTTCTTTACTTCTTCATTAGCGGTAGAAACGGCAACCCAATCGAGCTTTGGGTTTTCCTTTAAAACCTCATAATATTTTCTTGTATGCCCATGAGTCATACTCATCATAGCAATTTTCAAAGGTTTCATACTATACCGCCTGCCTTTCGCCTGTACTGATAGATTCTTTTGCTTTTTCGACTAATTTATTAAGATTATAATCCGCCAAAATCATATTTTCAGCCAAGTTGTTTTTGACAATACTAAAAGCCG
>CAYQFW010000207.1:0-2817 GCA_964416955.1 uncultured Ruminococcus sp. | reverse complement strand
GCGGGTGTAGTTCAACGGCTAGAATCCCAGCCTTCCAAGCTGGTTGTGTGGGTTCGATTCCCATCACCCGCTCCAACTGAAAAGACCGTTTAAATGCGGTCTTTTCTTTTATTTTAAGCCATTTTTTGTTGATTTAAGATTGGCAAATTTGCATTGAATTTGTGAGAAAAAACATCAAAAAATCACACAAAACAATGCGAAAGTCACACGAAAAGTCACATAAAAATTGAATAAAATTTTGAGCAAACTTCATTTTTTGTCGAAAAAAGTAAAAAAGGGAACTATCGTTCATAGCGATATTCCCCAAAAAACTTTATAGTGAAACCTGACGACAAAAGGTGAGGTTTTATGTTTTCAAAAGAATTATCTTTTCAAATGCTTAAGGTTATCGACCAAAGAAAGCTCACATTAGAGCAGGTTGCGGAAGCGGCAGGGCTGTCGAGAAAATTTGTGGGAAATGTCGTGAACGGCAAACAAGTTCCCACTTTAGACAGTTTCGAAAAAATTTGTTCTGCATTAGAACTCGAACCAAACGATTTATTATTAAGCCAAAAATCGAAGTTGCCGGAACGCGCCAAACCAATGCAAGTTAAAACAGTGTATTACGGTGGTGAAATCGACCCCAATACTCACCTTCCTATTTGTCCTCATTGTAATGCCGTTTTAACGGCCGAACATCAGAGTTATTGTGATGCCTGCGGCCAAAAACTCCGCTGGGATAAATATCTCGAATCGGATATAACATTTGAAAAACCGAGAAATTATAAAAGGTGACATATTATGAAAGCAAAATACATTTTAAAAAAAGAAACAATTTACGGTATTTCTGCTGTTAATAAAAAAGGGGGTGAACAAAAGCCAATTTACATAATGGGAAAAAGCAAACAAGAGATTTCGGATTTCATAAAGCTCTGTAATTCTGAAGGATTGGAACCCGTTCATTTAAAAGATGCTATTGCCGATATTCTATATGATTAAACCTACTTGCATTTTAATGAGGATTGTGCTAAACTAAAAAGGCTACAAATCCAACTGAATAAAAATATCGCAACGCACGTATTCTATTACTATAAAAATACGCTGTGTTTATATACGTGCATGTGATATATTCAAGGATTTGTAGCAAGATTTTTGAAGACCAGCGTATTTTTTGTGCAAGGCTTCAAAAGTCTTGCACTTTTTTATTTTAAGGAGAAATTGTAATGGATTTATGTGGATTGTATTTGGTGTTTTCAGACCCGCTTTGGATTATCTTTTGGGGAATTTATTGGCTCGGAACATTGATAGATATTCTTCCTTTAAAGAGAAATCAAAATAACACATATTTTTTGGATGCAATAACTTTATCACTTGATAGTTTTAAGGGTAAATCAATATGTGTTTCTATAGTAAGCATAATAATGTGTTTGATGGTTTTTTTAGGAAGCCGTCAAATAATAATCGGTCTTGGTTGTCAGGATATACGAGTTATGCCCGAGGGTACATATTGTTATTATGTTGAAGCCACAAATGAAAAAGGAAAAACATATACTTTGCCTGCCAGGGTTAAAAAGATTGGTGAAAAAACTTATGGTGTAAGTAATGTCTATTTTGACAATGGTGGTTTTTTGTATTTTTCTGATTTTGATTATGTTGAATATGATGATGAATTTTACTCTTGGGACCAAAGAGGCAATGAATGGCATATAAAATTCACACCAAACAAAGCTTATCATGAAAAAGTCACTGAAACGGAACCATTTGAACCTTTGGGGTTGATTTTTCCTTGTATAGCAATAATAACAATATCTCTTGCAACTATATTATATATTATACGAATACGGCAAGAAAATTTATAATCATCACCGCCCCAAACCGTTTGGCTTGGGGCTTTTGTTTTCGGTTTTTCAAATAAAATTTAAAAAACAGGAGTTTTATTATGAAAAACAAATTTGATGTAGAAGATTTTATTGTAGATGTTAAACAGGTTATAAATGTGCTGAAATGTTTTGACGAGTTTTGTGACGAGAGTATTCTTCCTGAAAGAGCAACAAAACAGGAATATGAAGTAAATGCTACTTGGTTTGTGAAACGCTTAGAATCATATCGTTCTTTACTGACTGTAGCAATTAAGAATTTAGAAAACAATATAAATTCAATTGAAGAAAAATTTAAACTTAATAATTAAACACAACCGCCCCATCCGTAAAGGACAGGGCGGTTTGTTTATGTATTATTCCTTTACTTCGGGCAAGCCCTTAATCGAAATCAAGAGCGAAAGTAAGCCCGAGAGCAGAGAAGCAGAAACCACTAGCTTCCAATCCACTGCGGATATCACAGCCGATGTGCCAATTGTGGCCACTGCAGTTTCCGCGACTGTTTTGATTGCTCTCACACCTGCCGCTTTGAGCCATTTCAATATTTTTGTTTTCATAATATTTCCTCCTAATCTTGTTGAATATCGTTTATGTGCAATTCGTCTTCACAATAGTGTTTAACATCACCATTGCCGCCTTCTTTGATATATTCATGACCTGCAATAATTCGTTCGCCCAAAGGCATATCATGTGACATTATAGTAAGCCTTTTAATACCCAAATAATTTTCTTTGGTATGCCTTTTTAGTTCCTTGATATCTTCCTTGATATCGTCAAGTGAAGTATTCGCTTTTAATTCGTCAAGAAAGTGTACAAAACGAGCAACCGCTTTTCCAAGTATAGCAAGAGCTGTCGCCGCACTACCAATCTTTATTATCCACTCAAGCCATATCATATCACTTAACCCCCAAAATCTTCTTCCAAGTTTCAAAACCAACTATACCGTCAGCCTGAAGGCCTA
>CAYQFW010000206.1:0-2823 GCA_964416955.1 uncultured Ruminococcus sp. | reverse complement strand
TAAGCGCCGTAATTATTCAGTAATTGTTAACGGCAGAAACCCCATAGAAGCGCACGAATTCCTCGGTAACGATATTGTTGGTAAGGACCTTATCCTCGTTGATGATATGATTTCTTCGGGTGAGTCTATGCTTGATATTGCCGCTAAGCTTAAGGAAAAGGGTGCTGGCAGAATTTTCGTATTCTCAACCTTTGGTCTTTTTGTTGAAGGTCTTGAAAAGTTCGATGAATATTACGAAAACGGCCTTATTGATAAGGTGTTTACAACCAACCTTATCTACCAAACACCTGAACTTTTGTCTCGCGAATGGTACTGCAGTGTTAATATGTCGAAGTACATAGCACTTCTTATCGAAACATTGAACTACGATAACTCAATAAGCAGTCTTTTAGACCCTGTTGACCGCATCAAGAATATCGTGGCAAAGTATGAAAATAAATAATTAAGTAAAGAAAAAGGTACTTGAACAAACCGTTCAAGTACCTTTTAAATTTACTCTATTTCTATTGTCTCACCCGATTTTACAACATAAGGTTTGCCGTCAATTTCGAGCCAAATATCTTTGAGCGTAGGGTTGTATATCGTGGTTTCGTCGGCGCTGTAAACAAGTGAATTATATATTCCTTAATTTCTTCTTTGGTAAGAATTTTTTCTTTACCGATAAGGGTTTTAGATTAGCTCAGGCGCACCGATTTCGGGATTAGCAACGCGCACTCTGGTCTTTGTTGTAGTTTGGAAGCGGTAACAGTCAAATACGGGTTGTAAGAAGTCTTCGTTCTTGAAAGCGAAGTTATAACATTCATCGCGAAGTTCGTTTGCCTTTTCATATTCACCGTCAATTCGTGCAATTATAGACTGTGCCAATAAGGTGTATATATTGCTGTGGAGGTCGAGATATTTCCATGAATCTTTTTCACAGGGGTCGTAGCTTATAAGGTGCTTTTCAATAACGGGCTTGAATTCTTCCATTGTCTTAATGGCTTTTTCCATTTTAGCGCGTAAAATAGCCACATCTTCTGACTTATCGGCTTCTTTGTCTATAACATCGTGACCTGACGCTTCATCCTTAATAAGCGCTAAATCGAAGCAGTCAGAAAGGGTAGAGAAGTATTCTTTAAGTTCTTTAACAACCCATCTGCTGAAAGCTCCGGCATATAGCTTGTGTCGTATTTCTTCAAAATCAGCGTCCTTGTTCCACATAGTCTTAGCCATTGTAGTCATACCGATAGAAGACGGGAAAGCGTTACGCTGTAACTGACAGGTGATAAGACCTTTAAGTCCCAAAGAGTCAAAGTTTTTAATATCTTCACTTATAATCTTAGCGATAGCTTCGCCGCCTGCTTCAAGATGCTGGTCCCACATAAGATGGTAATCGTAATCCATCCAGTCACCTTCGAATTCTTTCTGCCATTCGTAAAGGTATGAAA
Organism: uncultured Ruminococcus sp.; assembly: GCA_964416955.1. Classification (GTDB taxonomy): domain Bacteria; phylum Bacillota; class Clostridia; order Oscillospirales; family Acutalibacteraceae; genus UBA737. The sequence continues at coordinate 1,396 of CAYQFW010000206.1, read as the reverse complement.
GGTTTTCGTCAATGTCGTAAGATTTGTGGTAACCGTTAACTTTGTATTCGGGCGCAACAAGTCTTTGATGACCGTTTGGGAAAGACTTTGTATATGTACGGGTAATAGGTGCCCAAGTCATAATAAGACACTCTTTATTGCGAAGCTTTTCGACAATCGGCGGCCACAAGGTGTTAAGGAATGCGATAGGCGCAATCTTTTTGGTAATACCGTTGGCTTTCATACGGTCGGTTACTTCGTTTATAATATTTACATAAGCATCGGCATAGCGGAATTTTGTGCACTCGTCACATTCGCAGGTATTGTTAAGTGCGTCAGCAAGCCAGAAGTGAAGCACGTCAACTTCGGGGTGGTTATTAAAGTATTCGATAACCGCGTCAGCAATTGTTTCAATAACGCGAGGACGGGTAAAGCAAAGCTGATTAAAGTAGAATCCGTTTTCATGCACTTCGCGTTTGCCATCTCTTTCGGCACAAATTTCAACATACCCTTCGGGTGCTTCTTTCGGCTTTTTTGCGGGGTCATCCGGAATACCAAAGGGGAAAGAGTGCCAACCGTGACCTACGCGGTGGAATAAAAGGCCGCGCTTGTGAATTTCTTTATCAAGTTCAAGCATAAAATCATCAACCATTTGGTAGTTGAATTCTTCTGCTTCTTTAAATGGGTTTAGGGTGTGCTGGTACCAGTTTTTAAAGAAAGTATAAGCGTTTTCAAATTGAACGAAATATCCGTTGAAGCCAACCTTAGCAATATAGTCAACCATATCAAGTATGTTTTGGAAACTGATTGCGCCTTCAATGCACATTGTACGGTGACGAAGGTATGGTTTTTCATTGATGTCAACGTCGGGAGAAGTTGGGTTTTCGGGGAAGTGGTCGCCGTTGGGACCGGGGCGCACCCATGTCATACCCCATTCTTCTAAAAGGCGGTATACGCCAAAAAGAACGCTTCTCTCATTGGCGCCTGCTATGAAACCTTTGTTGTTATGTACTTTAATAACATATCCGTCGTCGAAAAACGGGTCTTCCACTTTTTCATCAAGACCGAAGTCTTCACAAAGACCGAGTTTGATTTCAGCACGGATACCCATACCGTTAAGGTATTTCTCCAGTTCTTCGCGTGCAAATGCAATAACTTTACTGTTCATAAGAAAACACCTGATTTCTTTTAATATTTATAAGTAATTTATATCATAGTATATCGCTGTTTGTCAATTAAAAAAGCCATAAATATTAAATTTTTACCAAATGTTTTAAGTTTTATTACTTAATATTTTTAAAGTGAAAATCATTATTGTTACATTTATAAAAATCTAAAATAGTAAATATCTTAGAATAATCGGAAATTTTTTAAGATTTTTAGTCATTTTTTATATATTGTTTTTTTCATTATTATT
>CAYQFW010000205.1:0-2844 GCA_964416955.1 uncultured Ruminococcus sp. | reverse complement strand
TCGTTTAAAGGACGCCAGCTACCGCGCGGCAACATTCCAAGCTTTACTCCCGCAATTTCGGTACGCTTAAGGCGTAAAACTTCAAGACCGACTTCTTCGCACATTTTTCTTATCTGACGGTTTCTACCCTCTTGAATAATGAATATAAGCACAGTTCTATCGGGTTTTCTTTCAGCCACAAAACAGTCGCAAGGCAGGGTTTTTTCGCCGTCTAAAACTATACCCTCTTTAAGCCGAATAATCTTTTCGTCGTTAGCGTCGCCCTTAACGGTTACGCGGTAGGTTTTGTTAACATGGTAAGACGGATGAGTAAGTCTGTTCGCAAATTCGCCGTCATTGGTCATAAGCAACAAGCCTTCGGAATTCATATCAAGTCTTCCTACAGGGAAAAGACGCACAGGCGCATCTTTCACAAGGTCTGTAACACACTTTCTACCCTTTTCGTCACTTGCGGTTGTTACAAATCCGCGCGGTTTATGAAGCATAATATACATTTTTGTAGTATTTGCCACAACGGTTTTACCGCGAACCGTGATTTTATCTCTTTTAGGGTCAACCTTGGTACCAATTGTTGCAATATGGCCGTTAACCTTAACCTTGCCCATTTCTATAAGCTCTTCTGCCTTACGGCGCGAAGCAATACCGCACTCGGCAAGGTGTTTCTGAAGCCTTATTTTATTATCCTTCATTTTATTCTCCTAAATATTCTCAATTATGTACTTAATATTTTCAAAAACAGTATCTAAACCGCTTTTCTCATTTTTTGACAAGGCAATATCATTTTGAGCAAAAAGCTCTGTTTCGCCGATTATTTCACCGTTTTGAAAATAGACCGCTTTACCTAAAATCTCGCCTACATTTACAGGCGCATAGACAAACTTCGGCAAATATACTTCGCACTCAATATTTTCGGTTTCAAGGCTGTTTACGGTAAAAGGTTCTATATTCACCGTAAGCGTTTGACTCACACCGTTTATAACAGGGATATTATAACTGCTGACAAGAGGTGAAAATTCGGTTTGCTTTATTGCTGAAAAACCGTACTCCAGCAGTTTATTATGGTCAGACCAATCATCAGGAGCGTTAAGAGTAACAGCCACCAAAAACTTGCCGTCACGCTTTGCCGCCGAAACAAGACACCTTCCGGATTTCTTGGTAAAACCCGTTTTTATGCCAACTGCGTCATCATACATATTAAGCAACTTGTTATGATTAGTCAATGTTCGGCGGTAAGGCGGATTGCCGTAATTAAGCGTAGCCTTTTCACTCGATACAACATTGGCAAATTCTTCATTTTGCATAGCAAAAACTGCAAGTTTCCCGAGCTCCAAAGCGGTAGTATAGTGGTCTTCGGCATCAAGCCCCGAAGGTGTTGCAAAGTGAGTATTATTAAGCCCCAGTTCTGCAGCTTTTTCGTTCATCATCTCTACAAAGCCTTCCAAAGAGCCGCACAAAACATAAGCGATAACATTCGCCGCATCATTACCCGAAGCAAGCATAAGTCCGTAAAGAAGGTCGTGAAGCGTCACCCTGTCTCCTGCAAGCAGTCCCATTGAAGAGCCTTCAACTTTTAGCATTTCGGCAGTAACAGTAATTTCTCTGTCAAAATTGCCGTATTCACAAAGCAAAAGCCCTGTCATAATTTTAGTTGTACTTGCCATTGAAAGTTTCTCATCAGCATTTTTTTGATAAATAACTTCACCATTATCGCCGTTGAGCACAACCGCCGCTTTTGCTGAAACCGTAACAGCAGAAACCTTTAACGGAATCAGCAAAATTATGAAAGCCAGAACTGCTGTAATATATCTCTTCAAAACCAACACCTCGTCTAATTTTATGACAAGGTGTGTTTATTTATTCAGTCACCTGACCGTTATCTTTTGAAAAAAGTTCTTTTGCTTTGTCAATAATTTCGGGTGCCATGGAAATTGCCTTTTCAACCGTTGTAAGTTCGTTATAAACAGGCAACATTTTAACATTATCACCGTTGATTGCAATGAAAGCGATGGGTGAAATCGTTACACCTGCACCACCTCCGCCTCCAAACAAAGCAGAATCGTTTTTAGCAGCAAAATCGCTGCCGCCTGTAGCCAAGCCATAAGCTACCTTGGAAACAGGAATTAAAGTGATGTTGCCAACCTCTACAGGTGTGCCTGTAACGACATCAGCATTAACCATACCCTTTAATTTTTCCAATGTTGTATCCAAAATGTTCTTTATGCTGTTTTCACTCATTTTAATTCATTCCTTACACAGAAATTTTTATATTCATTAAATATTTTGAACCCAAAAACAAATATACACCACAGAGAAGCCTTGACACAAAGCGAGAAGCCGAACTCTGACTTTTTACCCTCAAAATCACTTTTTACGTCAACTTTTTTATATTTCACATCGGCAATACTATCAAAAATAGAAAGCACGGGATAAGCTATTGAACAAACCGCACCATAGTCAATAGCAGTTTGTGCGGCATCTGCTCCCACAACCGAAAGGTGTATATCAATTTTTCGGAATTTAAGCTGCTTTAAAAACTTCTTAAGCGGAAAAATCACCGCTTTAAAAAGAACAAAAAACTCACTAATTGCACCTTTAAAACCTTTTTTATCAACAATCTTTTCAAATGGGTTTTTCTCTTTCGGTTTTGGTTTTTGATTTGCGGGCTTTTTCTTTTTTGAAGATTTTTTCTTTTGCTTTTTATTTACAGGGTAAAGCGTAAAATTCAAAAACTTAACCCTGACGAAAAAATCCGTTTCAAACTCAAGGTCAACCTTTAAAGGTAAGCAAAGTATGATTCCAAAAAGCAAAATCAATGCGCCTAAAACATATAAAACAATCAATTAA
>CAYQFW010000204.1:0-2847 GCA_964416955.1 uncultured Ruminococcus sp. | reverse complement strand
GCGTGGTCGTAACCCTTGATTCGAATTCGAATTTTTTCTTTCACTGCCATGTGAAATTCGCCTCCTTAAATAGTTGGCGGGCAAAACTTACACCGTGCCGTGTTTTTCATCACTGCACAATATAAAACCGGCATTGCTGGGGTCACAGTCAATTCCGGACGGCAAATCGCTTTGCCGTTGTACACAAGGTCGCAAGTTTCCTTATGTACTCCTTCTTCTTCGCCCGGTTTAAAATCGGACATACTCCGCAGAAATTTCCCCGATCAAGTCGGGCCACCTCCTGCATCAACGCATGTTTTACGCCATACTTTCACAGCGTACCTTGGTATAATAACACAACTAAATCTAAAAATCAAGTGTTTTTTCAAAAATTTTTTCACCTTTTTTCGCATATTTAAAAGGTTTACAACATATTGTGGTCGGGGCTTGATTATGACACAAATAAGCGGTTGACAAAATAAAAATATTTTTAAACTTTTGACAAACTTCACTCATTTTTTTAAAAGCAATAGAATATACTTTTATTACTGAATGTTAAAATGAAAGGTGAAGAAAGAAATGAATGGTTTTTATCCCGAAGGAAAAATTTACAAATCAGTAGAAAACAAAAGAAGTATGGCAAGTCTCGCGTCCCTTGCCGATGCACAGGTAAGAGAAACTGTACTCGAAGCGCCTGTTATTATGTGCGATACCGAACACAACCTTATAGTAGACCTTGGTTGTATTCGCGGAATTATTCCCAGAAGCGAAGGGGCGTTGGGGATAGACGACGGCTCAACCCGTGATATTGCCCTTATCTCCCGCGTGGGCAGAACGGTCTGCTTTGTGGTGACCGCCTTTAAGACCGACGGAAACGGTAAAACGGTCGCTATACTTTCTCGCCGTCGCGCACAGGGGCTATGTCGAGAATATATGCTGTCTTCACTCCAAAACGGCGACATAATAGATGCAAAAATCACTCATCTTGAATCATTCGGCGCTTTTTGTGATATCGGTTGCGGAAACATAGCCCTTTTGCCGATAGACGCCATTTCGGTTTCGCGTATTTCCCACCCAAAAGACCGCTTCCAAGTGGGCGACAATATAAAAGCTATTATTAAATCGGTAGGCGAAGACGGAAAAATCACCCTTTCGCACAAAGAACTTTTGGGCACCTGGGAAGAAAACGCCCAAGAATTTTCTGCAGGGCAAACAGTAACAGGTGTTGTGCGAAGCGTTGAAGATTACGGAATATTCGTAGAAATAACCCCCAACCTTGCAGGTCTTGCTGAGCCTAAAGAAAATGTCAGGGTAGGGCAACAGGCGAGTGTTTATATTAAAAGTATCCTTCGGGATAAAATGAAGATAAAGCTTATTATAATCGATAGCTTTGACTCAACCTATTCGCCCGAAATAAAATATTTTCTACCCAACGACCGTATAGACGAATGGGACTACTCACCCAAAAACTGCTATAAACGAATTTCAACTAAATTTTGCGGGTGATACTATATATAATAGGTAAGGGGAGCGGTTTTCCGCTCCCCTTTATAATATAAATTTTAAATTAAAACACCGTTACAATTCCTGCAAAAGTTGAGAGTATAAGCGAAGTGATATCAACCTTTGTACTTTTTTCTTTAAAAATAAACCTTGAAATACAAAAAAGCACAATACTTTCAGATGCTTTTGTAAGAATCATATACTGTGTTAAATCCATATTTACCATACAGTAAGGATTAAACACGCAAGGTATATTAGCGATTATACCCGTAACAGGTACTAATATATAATAAGGTAGGCGCACCTTTTGGATTGTACCTTTAAAACCTATACCGCCACGCTTTTTTGCGGTCATAACACATACCAAACCCACAAGGGTTATGCTCATTATAATATTAGCGTAAAAATAGAGCGCCGATGCACGACTGAATTCTCCGCCACCGTAGTTTGTAAAACTTTTTACTACAATACTAACGCCTGTACCGATAAACATTATCGCAATACATATAAGTAAATTAACAAAACTCGATTTCGCACCTTTTTGCTTTTTATTTTCGAGCAAAGGCATAATTATCGAAATAGTCAAAAGCAAAACCGAAAGCACCGAAGTAAAGGTCAGCTTATCCCCGTAAAAGATAATTCCTATTATACAAGTAAGAATTGAAGACGATTTTGAAAAGACGGCATAAACAACAAGGTTAAGTCTTTTGAGCGCTATAAATATAGACGCCATACTCATACTCGCCAAAACACCGTAACCAAACGAATGCCAAAAAAGCGGAGCATCAAGTGTGAGATTGAATTTCGCCATAACCGCAAACAATACAAGCGATGACAAAGATATTCCTGCCGAATATATAAGTCCCGTCGCAACGAACCCGCCCGATTTTTTACTAAAAAGTTTCTCGGAAAAATGGGCAAGACCGAGCATCACTTGACCAACAATGACAAGTAAGAAAAATTGCATAAAATCACCTGTTATCCCTTGAAGCAAAAAGAAGATTCCGCTTTAATGCGGATATTTTTTAATTCCTTAGAAATTTTAAACTCGGGGTTGATGTCCAAAACGATATCTTTATCTTCAGAGTTATCATTTTTAATTTCAAGATAAACAATTTCGCCGTTTTTCACTTTGAGCGAAACACAAAATCTTCCGTAAACCCACAAATCGCGACACTCAAAATCACCGTAGTCGGCAGTAAAGCCATAACCCACAAGAATTTCGTCCTGTTTTACCGAATGAGCAAATGCGGCATTTATAGCCGAAACAAAAAGAGAATGGGGAGATATATACCAATGGTTAATAGCAAAACCGTCCAGACGGATTTTTTCAGGCAAAGCACCAAGCGAAGATGCGCCGTAAGC
>CAYQFW010000203.1:0-2851 GCA_964416955.1 uncultured Ruminococcus sp. | reverse complement strand
TAAAGCCGATAAGCGCATTTCTACCAAGCGAAATTTCACCGCCGCTTGTTGCAGGACCGTCAGCAATAACCTGATTATCTACAACCTTTTCGCCAATTTCTACAACAGGCTTCTGGTTGATGCAGGTGCCATGGTTAGAACGCAAGAACTTAATAAGGTTATATTCGTCAATTTCGCCGTTTTTAGCACGGATTTTAATAGTATCAGCCGAAACGTAGGTTACTTCACCTGCACGCTTAGCGAGTACAACAACACCCGAGTCAACAGCAGCTTTATATTCCATACCCGTAGCAACAAAGGGATTTTCGGGTTTCAGAAGCGGCACAGCCTGCTTCTGCATGTTTGAACCCATAAGCGCACGGTTAGTATCGTCGTTTTCAAGGAAGGGAATCATTGCAGTAGCAACAGAAACTACCATCTTAGGCGAAACGTCCATATATTCAGCGCGCGAAGCCTCTACTTCCTGGAAACCGTCGCGGAAACGGGCATTAACCTTTTTGTTAACAAAACAACCGTTTTCGTCCAAAGGTTCGTTTGCCTGTGCTACAACGTAATCGTCCTCTTCGTCAGCAGTCATATAAACCACTTCGTCCAAAACCTTACCGTTTTCTACCTTACGGAAAGGAGTTTCAATAAAGCCATACTTATTAATCTTTGCAAAGGTTGCAAGATAAGAGATAAGACCGATGTTAGGACCTTCAGGGGTTTCAATCGGACACATACGTCCATAGTGTGTGTAGTGAACGTCACGAACCTCGAAGGAAGCACGGTCACGAGACAAACCACCGGGACCGAGAGCTGACAAACGACGCTTGTGAGTAAGTTCAGAAAGCGGGTTAGTCTGGTCCATAAACTGTGACAAAGGTGAAGAACCGAAAAATTCTTTAATTGCTGCCACAACAGGACGAATATTTATAAGGAACTGTGGTGTAATGTTTTCAGCATCCTGTGCCTGCAAGGTCATCTTTTCGCGAACAACTCTTTCCATACGGGAAATACCAATACGGAATTGGTTCTGCAAAAGTTCACCAACACTGCGGATACGACGGTTGCCCAAGTGGTCGATATCGTCTACTGTACCTACATTGTGGGGCAAACCTAAGAAGTAGCTGATTGAAGCAAAAATATCGTCAATACAGATGCTCTTAGGAATAAGGTCGTCAGCATTTTCTAAAAGTGCCTCTTTGAGTTCTTCCTTGGTTTCACATTTTTCAAGCAATGCCGAAAGCACATTCAAAGAAACCTGTTCGTTAATGCCAAGGTCGTCGAGTTCAGCCAATTCTTCAGCGGTAAAATCGGTAAAGTCAGCAAGATTTACCATACCATTTGAGAGAACCTTAACTTCGCTTACGTTACCTTCATAATCCATTACATTAACGTAAACCTGGTTTACACCCTTAGTTTCGATAAGGCTCGCTAATTCCTTGGTGACTGTGGTGTCGGCGTCGCCCAAAATTTCACCTGTAAGCGGGTCGATAACAGGGCGCGATAAAACAGCACCAACGATTCTTGCGCCGATACTTAACTTCTTATTATACTTATATCTGCCCACGCGGGAAATATCGTAACGGTGGGGGTCAAAGAATAACTGCTCGATATAACTCTGCGCGCCTTCAACTGTTACAGGTTCGCTTGGGCGGAGCTTTTTATAAACCTCAATAAGAGCCTCTTCTACCGACTTTGTATCGTCAACATCCAAAGTAGCAGCCAAACGCTCGTCCTCACCGAAAAGTTCTCTGATCTGGTCATTAGTCGCAATGCCTAATGAACGGATAAATGTGGTGAGCGGAAGTTTGCGGTTTTTATCAATTCGTACATAAAGCACATCATTAACCGACGTTTCATATTCAAGCCAAGCGCCGCGGTTAGGAATAATAGTAGAGGAATATAATCTCTTACCGGTCTTTTCGTCAATCTTTACGGCATAATATACGCCTGGAGAACGAACTAACTGCGAAACAACAGCACGTTCTGCACCGTTGATAACAAATGTGCCCGATTCGGTCATAATCGGGAAATCACCCATCGAAACTTCGCTTTCTTTAATTTCGCCGGTTTCATTATTTACAAGACGTGCCGTAACGCGCAAGGGAGCAGCGTATGTCGCATCTCTTGCTTTACATTCGGTAACATCATACTTCGGTTTTTCGTCAAACCGATAGTCCACAAAGCTTAATTGCAGATTTCCGCTATAGTCGGTTATAGCCGACATATCTCTGAAAACTTCCTTTAAGCCTTCTTCAACAAACCACTTGTACGAATCCTTTTGGATTTCGATAAGATTGGGCATATCAATGACTTCATTGATTTTCGAAAAGGTCTTCCTCTCGTTTTTACCCAACATAACCGGTTTTACCATTGAAGTTGATTCCATAGGTATTAAATCACTCCTCTGTAAATTTTGCGGCATTTCCTATGCCAAAACAGTGATAAAAAAGAGAAAAATGTGCTTTCTTCCAAAATATAGTACCACCATAAATTTTGAAAATAATGCACATTCCCCCATCTTTATTAGTAATTTACAATTATATACCATAAAAAATCAATAGTCAAGCACTTTTTTCCAAAAAATTCATAAAATTTGAAAAAATTTTAAAATAGAACGATTTTATATGTCATTTGTATTAAAAGATCACGGACGTGCAATGCATTATTCTAAAATGCATTTTTATCAATTTACATTGCATTAGGTAGGGGCGACCTTTTTAATGCGAAATTCCGTTATTCGCTTTGCGAACGAATATAAAACAGACGACCAATGGTCGCCTCTACAATGTGTCCTTAAATAATTGTCATTGCGAGTGGAGCGTGGCAATCTTGTTGCAAATCTTATATTATGAGATTGCTTCGC
>CAYQFW010000202.1:0-2852 GCA_964416955.1 uncultured Ruminococcus sp. | reverse complement strand
CTATGCTGAAAATAAAATTCGTATAACTTGGATGTCAAGTAATACGATAATAAACGGAAGTATGTGTGATATTGAATTTAAAGTAAAAGACACGGCTACTTCTTCAGCTTATGTACAAATAGAAGAATTAAAATTAAGTGATATTAATGGTGAAAGCATTTCAGCAACATCCGAAGATGGATATGTTATCATAGGAAAAGGAAGTCTTGTAGTAACAGATGTGAGTTTGTTCGATTTTGAAAATACTCAAATAAGCAATTTGGTTGCAGGTAGTAACAAAATTAAAACAGAAATTCATAATACTCTTGCTATTGATGCTAAACCTTTAATAATTTACGCTTTATACAAGAATAACAAAATGACATCAGTAAGTGTGAAAGCTGCCGGAAACGCTATAGGTCGAAACGAAACAGCAACAATAGAAAATGTAGTTAATGTTCCTATGGGAAAAGGCTATAAACTTACTGTTGTGGTATGGGACGGAATATTAAACATTAAAGCTATTAAAAATATTTCTTTCGCTAGTGAATGAGGTGAGTGAATTTGAAATTTAACAAGAAAAAACTAGGTGCATGGTTGATTGTTGTTACAATGCTTATAGAAACCATTGCTACTGTTCCTGTTTTTGCTCAAAACACTTCCTCCACAATTTCTATCGGAGATTACATATATTTAGGGCAATATAACGAGGAACAGTTGGTGTGGCGTTGTGTTGATATTGATGACAACGGTCCTCTTATGCTTTTAAGCAAAACGATAGAAAATAAATCATTTTCTGCATCACAGACGGGTATGCAGACAGATGATTTGAGCGAACTGACAGATTTGTCAGATTCAGAAATGAGAAAGCAATATGGTTCAAACAGATGGAGCTTGTCTACTATTCGCCAATGGCTCAATAGCGAAGATACAGACATAGCATGGGAAAATGCAACACCTTCTGATGAACTGTGTTATGGTTCTGTTGGTTATGATAGTGAAACAGGCTTTTTAGCGGATAGTAATTTCACCTCGGATGAAAAGTATGTTATTAAATCTGTTGCACAAAAAAATATATTATCTGCTTATGATGAAGGCGATGCAACAAGCGGTAATGTTGGTTTTATAACAGACTATTCTACAACGGTTACAAAAGAAAAATATGATAGTTCTTTTAATGAAACTGTTGTTGACCGCATTTTCTGTTTGGACACATTACAGTTTGAAAAAGCAAAGACAAACTGTTTTGAATATATCTTGCCTACAACAGAGCAAGAACAGTATTGGCTCAGAACACCTATTTATGAAAAATCTTATGCGGTAAATTATTCAACAATATATGGTGTTGCCATAGATACAGTTGCAAACAATTCTGAAATTGGAATTAGACCGGCCTTTTATATTAACACTGATGCGTTAAATATAACAAGCGGTACAGGAGAAGAAAGTTCACCGTATGTTATTTATGGTAGTGCACCTGTAGGTATTGAAGAAATTAAACTCAACGAAACAGAGATAACTCTTGGTAAAGGAATGTCATACAAGCTTGTTGCAACCATTTTACCGGAAAATGCTAATGACAAAACGATAATTTGGAAGTCTGATGATGAAAGTATTGCTACTGTGTCTGCTGACGGAACAGTAAAGGCAATGTCAGTAGGTACAACAAAAGTAAGTGTTACTTCTGTTGACGGTACAATATCTGCGGAATGTGATGTCGTTGTATCAGAACGAGCTGTTGTTGAATTTAATGATACTGCATTTAAACAAGCGGTTATAGATGTAGTTTTAGATGGTGACCGTGAGATAACTGACAATGTATATGCGGACGAAGTAAGTGAAGTAACAAGCCTTGATATTAGTAACAAAGATATTACTGATTTAAAAGGTATAGAACATTTTACTTCCCTTCAAACATTAAATTGCTCAGGAAACAGAATACAACAAATTGATTTGAGCAGCAATGCAGAAATAACAAATTTGGATTGCACAAATTCGCAAGTAATTACTTTGAATATAGCAAATAATAAAAAGATAACACACTTGTACTGTGCTCAAAATAATATTTCTTCATTGAATTTATTAACCAATACAAACTTGATTTGGTTGGATTGCTCTAATAACAATTTTTCTGTTATAGATATTACTGCCAATGAGAATTTGGAGTATTTATATATTACAGGAAATGCTTTTGAAAGTATTGATATAAGTAAATGTGAAAAGCTTAAAAGCTTTGAATGTCAGAACAATAGATTGTCTGAACTGGATTTAAGTGCTAATACAGTGCTTACTAATTTGAATTGTTCTAATAATATGCTCAAAGAATTAGATTTGAGCAAGCAAACGAATATCAAGCAGATTCTTATAAAAGAAAACAGACTTGAGAACATTGATATTACTACCAACACAAAGCTTACATACTTTGATTGCAGCAGGAACTATTTTAAAGCACAAAGCAATATTGTAGGATTAGATGAAAGCCGAACAACATTGGTGTATTATCCTCAATATTTAGTTTTGATACCTGTTGAAAGTGTAAGTATATCAGAAGAAAGCCTTTCCTTAAAAGTTGGTGAAACGACCAATTTGACAGCAGAGGTACTACCTCAAGGTGCAACCAACAAAAACATCAGATGGTCATGCGATAATACAGCAGTAGCAAATATTAGCGAAAGTGGCAGAGTTACTGCATACACTCTCGGAAAATGTACAATAACCGTGACTACTGATGATGGTGAATTTACAGACACTTGTGTTGTAGAAGTAATGGATACAATAGCACCTACAATTCCAACTGCTTTGAAGGCTGACTATGTAACAGGTAGCGGAACACAAATATCTTGGCAAGAGTCAACTGACAATGTTCGCATTTT
>CAYQFW010000201.1:0-2867 GCA_964416955.1 uncultured Ruminococcus sp. | reverse complement strand
AAATGCTTGCCCAAAGACTACGGACAAGCATAAAAATATCAAGTAAAACTTAAAATTTTAATCGCTTAACCTCGGTAGGCGATAAAACTTACGGCAAATGCCACCTACTGTCTTTGGAATTGCAACAGTAGGATTATACACTCTTTTTACCCGTTTGTCAAGCACTTTTTTAAAAATTTTTGTTTTGCTTTAGTTTAGTGTTTTCCTTAATATATTTTGCAGGCGTTATTCCCGTAAAAGAAGAAAAGAACTTTGTAAAATAATAAACATCGCAAAATCCTAACTCATAAGCGGTTTCCTTTACCGAGAAAAAACCGCTTGACAATAATTCCTTTGCAGATTTTATTCGCAAATCGTCGCGGTATTCAGTTATGGTTTTACCCGTTTGCTTTAAAAATTTAAGTCGCAAATGCGACTCACTCGCCGAACAGTACTTTGCTATCTCCCTTGTTTTGAAATTTCGCTTAAAGTTTTCGTGAATAAATTTTATTGCAAGGGCAACCGTCTTATCATTAACCAAGCTATGTCCTGCGGTATACTTTTTTATGAAATCAAGATAAAGCTTTAACAGTTCAATTTTACAAACCATAAAACTGTCACTAAGTTTGCGTTGCCATTTTTCTGTGATTTCTTCAATAATCTTTATCCGAACCGCATTACACTCGCAAACACTCGGCATTTCGCTTAGCGTTTTTTTAGAGTCACTTGTAAAATCGTATGCAGTAGTAATATATGAGCAGCCGTTTTTGGATTTCACATAATACTCTTCCCCGCGACTCAGAAAAATTATTCCGCCTTTTTCAACTGTCTGTAAGGCTTGTTTTTTAGTTTTAAAATCAACTTCGCCGTCGGTCACAAGAATAAACCCGTCCCAAAGCCTTGACTCATTTTTATAATAAAAATTTTTATCTTCTTGCTTTTCAACCAAGGTATAAATGTTTTTTATATCAAAACTAATAAGATTTTCCAACCAAAACCCTCCTTTTTTACAAATTATAACACTGAAAATCAGCGTTGTCCACATTTTATAAGCGTATTTTACAAAAATATAGACGTATTACACATTTAAAAAAAGTAGTTTTAATTATATTATAATTAAAAAGGAAGTGACTGAATTGCTCAAATTTACAACCATTAAACTTAAAAGCGGTGAAATTGGCGAGTATAACGATATACCCGATATCACCGTAAAGGATAATCCGCTTTGGTTCGAACCCGACGAGAGTGTAAACGAAAAAGAGCGGGAATATATAGGAAAAGGTATGGTGGCATCGGTTTTGCCCTACCGTATGCAAAACCTTTACAACCGCGATTTCAAAGAGCGCGAATATAAAACCGCTGTTTTGGAAAATGAATTTTTACGTGCCGAGTTTTTATTAGAGTTTGGCGGCAGACTTTGGTCTCTTTACGACAAAAAACTCAAAAAAGATATTATCTACAAAAACGACGCGCTGATTTTTTGTAATCTTGCTATCTGCAATGCCTGGTTTGCGGGGGGTGTGGAATGGAACTGCGGTGTGCGCGGTCACAGTCATTTCACCTGTTCACCATTATTTGCGCGAAAGGTCAAGGGCAAAGCGGGTAACGAAATACTTAGAATGTACGAGTATGAAGAAATACGCGGACTTGTATTTTGTATTGAAGCGACACTTCTCGAAGATAAACTCGTAATGAATATTACGGTTAAAAACACTAAAAACGAGCCTACATATATGTATTGGTGGTCGAATATCGCGGTTGAGCAGAAAAAAGGCACACGCTATTTTGTACCAACCGACCGTTCGTTTGTAACCGCTTACCGCGAAGGCGGTTTCCATATTTCAAAGGTAAAAATCCCCGTAATCGACGGCAAGGATATAAGCGACCCCTACCACTCCCACGATGCTATTGATTATTTCTTCGAAATACCCGAAGAAAACAAAAAATGGATATCTTCTATCGAAGCAGACGGCAAGGGTCTTTTGCAATATTCAGATAAGCGTCTTTTTGGCAGAAAGGCGTTTTTATGGGGCAATTTACCTGGCGGGAAACATTGGAACCAGTGGCTTACAAGCGGCAGAGATTATTTGGAAATTCAGGCAGGGCTTTGCAAAACCCAGTTTGAGCATTTCCCTATTGAGCCGTTTTGCGAACTTAGTTGGAACGAAGTTTACACAGGCATTGATATTAAAACGCCCGACGGTGACTTCTTTGAACGTGCCGAGAAAATCGACTCTTTCGTACCCGAAAACTTTGATTATAAATATCTTTTTGAAGAAAAAACCGTAGAACCCATAACCGTTTTCGGCAGGGGCAAAGGCTATTTATACGAAACCTTACGCGGTTACAAATTCCACGAAAAATGCGAATTTCCTATTGAAAGCGTTAGTGAGAATGAAAAATATTATCTCGATATACTAAACAAAAATTCCGCTGACGGCAACCAAAAAACCGCATATATTTACGGCAAGGAATGGATAAACGCCATCGAACAAAAGGGTGCTCTTACCGCGTTCGATAAATACATTTTAGCCTTGCTCTATTACTCGGAAAAAGATTTCGATAAGTCTCTCGAGCTTTTGTGTGAAAGTGTAAAAGAAAACGAAACCTTTTATTCACTCGCGGCTTTGGCTCTTTTGCTTTCAAATATTTTTGAAAAACAGGCGGAAGCAGTACGCTTTATGCGCCGTGCGGTAGAGCTAAACCCCAAATACCTGCCCTTAAGTATAAAATATGGCGAAATTGCCATTAAAGCGGGTGAATTCAAGCAGTTTATAGCTTACTACAACGCCGCAGACGACAAAATCAAAAATTCAGGTAGAATTAAAATGTATGTAGGACAATGCTATGTCGAACTGGGCGAAACTGAAAAGGCAAAAGAATTTATA
>CAYQFW010000200.1:0-2879 GCA_964416955.1 uncultured Ruminococcus sp. | reverse complement strand
AAATGTCGAAACTTTGTTTTTAACAACTGCGGCTGACAATATGTACTTGAGTTCAAGTATGGTCAAGCAAATTGCTTCAATGGGCGGAGAAATTTCTTCGTTTGTTCCTGAAGCAATCAGGCAGGATATTCTCGACAGGATAAATTTGAAAAAATAACACCCAAAAAGGGTTTATGGAGGAAATTAAAATGACACTTGACGAATTATTAGAACAGTTTGACGAGGCTCTCGACAGCGGTATGAAAATCCCAGGCAGCAAAAAGACTGTTGTTGACATTGAAAAATTAAGAGTTGTCGTTGACGAAATCCGTCTTAACATCCCGGCAGAAATCAAGCAGGCTAAGGGTATCGTTGCTGACCGCGCAGATATCATCACCAACGCTAAGCGCGAAGCAGATGCTATTATCCGCAACGCCGAAGAAAAGGCTAAAGCAATGGTAGCTCAGGAAGAAATCGTGAAGCTTTCTCAGGCAAAGGCTGCTGAAATAATTGCCGCTGCTCAAGGTAAGAGCCGCGAAATGCGCAAAGCTGCTCAGGAGTTTGTTGACGATATTATGCGCCGTGCAGACGAAGGTCTTACTGCTAATCTCGGTGAAGTTCGCAAAACTCGCGCCGCTTTAAAACAGCAGATTCCGACATCTTCCAACTAAATATAAAAACATAATATAAATGCTATGACGAAGACGGCGGTTTTTTGAAAAATCTTTTAGCGAGCAAGGGTCGGTGTGAGCCTTGCAGATTTTAAAAATCGGTATCACTTCTGAGCAGAGAGTCGAATTTACAGTAGGCTTTTCCGTTTGTTTCGCGTTATTGAAACCGCAAATGTTTGTTTGTCGTAATAGGTGGTTAAAAGCAAGTGCCCCTTGTCCTATTATGGATAAGGGGCATTTTATCTTGAAAAATATGGGTTGTGTCATTGCGAGGAACTTGTGTTCCGAAGCAATCTTTAAAGTAATTACGACAAGATTGCCACGCTGCGCTCGCAATGACTTGTAAAAACAACCTTTTATCGAAAGGAGCAAGGAAATGTATAAAAACATTTCACCAAATCTCAATTTTGTTGAAGAAGAAAAAAAGATTAAGCAATTTTGGGATGATAATAAAATTTTTGAAAAGAGCATAGAAGAGCGCAAGGGTGACGCACCCTATGTCTTCTACGACGGTCCGCCTACCGCTAACGGTAAGCCGCACATTGGACACGTACTAACGAGAGTTATTAAGGATATGATTCCCCGTTACCGCACAATGAAGGGCTATATGGTTCCCAGAAAGGCCGGTTGGGATACCCACGGCTTACCCGTTGAACTTGAAGTTGAAAAACTTTTGGGACTCGACGGCAAAGAACAAATTGAAGAATACGGTCTTGACCCATTTATTGACCATTGTAAAGAAAGCGTTTGGAAGTACAAGGGTATGTGGGAAGACTTTTCCAAGACTGTTGGCTTCTGGGCTGATATGGACGACCCGTATGTTACTTATCATAACGATTTTATTGAGTCGGAATGGTGGGCACTAAAGCAAATTTTTGAAAAAGGCCTTTTGTACAAGGGCTTTAAAATCGTGCCTTATTGTCCGCGTTGCGGAACTCCGCTTTCTTCTCACGAAGTGGCACAGGGTTATAAGAACGTTAAGGAACGTTCGGCTGTTGTTCGCTTTAAGGTTGTGGGCGAAGATGCTTATTTCTTAGCTTGGACTACAACCCCTTGGACACTTCCGTCCAACGTAGCTCTCTGCGTAAACCCCAACGATACTTACTGCAAGGTTAAAGCCGCTGACGGCTATACCTACTATATGGCGAAAGAACTTCTTGATAAAGTTCTTGGCAAACTTGCTACCGAAGAAACCCCTGCTTATGAAATTGTTGAAGAATATGTAGGTCGCGACCTTGAATATAAAGAATATGAACCGCTTTTTGATTTCGTAAAGCCCGTTTGCGAAAAACAAAAGAAAAAGGCTCACTTTATCACCTGTGACAGCTATGTTACAATGAGCGACGGTACAGGTATTGTTCATATCGCGCCCGCTTTTGGTGAGGATGACTCTAAGGTTGGCAGAAAGTACGATTTACCCTTCGTTCAGTTTGTAAACGGCAAGGGCGAAATGACCGAAGACACACCCTATGCGGGTAAGTTCGTAAAAGATGCAGACCCAATTGTACTTACCGATTTGGATAAGGCAGGTCTTCTCTTTGATGCGCCCAAGTTTGAACATGATTATCCGTTCTGCTGGCGTTGTGATACACCCCTTATTTACTACGCGCGTGAGTCATGGTTTATCAAGATGACCGCTGTTAAGGATGACCTTATCCGCAATAATAACACTATCAACTGGATACCCGAAAGCATTGGTAAGGGCCGTTTCGGCGACTGGCTTGAGAATGTTCAGGATTGGGGTATTTCCCGTAACAGATATTGGGGTACACCTCTTAATATCTGGACCTGTGAATGCGGACACCACCACGCTATCGGTAGTATTGAAGAATTAAAAAGTATGTCGGACAATTGCCCCGACGATATCGAGCTTCACCGTCCATATATCGATGCGGTTACCATTAAGTGTCCCGAATGTGGCAAAGAAATGCACCGCGTACCCGAAGTTATCGACTGTTGGTTTGACTCGGGCGCAATGCCTTTTGCACAGCATCACTATCCATTTGAAAATAAAGAATTGTTCGAGGCTCAGTTCCCCGCAGACTTTATTTCCGAAGCGGTTGACCAGACACGCGGTTGGTTCTATTCGCTTCTTGCGATTTCAACCCTTATTTTCAATAAGTCTCCTTATAAGAATGTTATCGTTTTAGGTCACGTTCAGGACGAAAACGGTCAGAAGATGAGTAAGTCAAAGGGTAACGCGGTTGACCCGTTTGACGCACTTGAAAG
>CAYQFW010000199.1:0-2881 GCA_964416955.1 uncultured Ruminococcus sp. | reverse complement strand
GTAAGGAAAGCGAAATCGAAAGCGACACTACCGATTTATTCCTTGAATCCGCAAAATTCCGCCGTGACAATATCCGTCACACAGGCAGAGCCCTTGGTATTCGTACCGAAGCGAGCGGCAGATTCGAAAAAGGTATTGATATTGTAAATGTTGAATATGCTATGGAACGCGCTTTACAGCTCATCTCCGACCTTGACGCAGGTGATATTATCGAGGGCGTTCTCGACCGCAATAACGGTTTACCCGAAGAAAGAGTTTTAAAGGTTACTACCGATAGTATCATTGAACTTTTAGGTGTTGAAATTCCCAACGACAGAATTGTTGAAATACTCAATTCTTTGGAACTTCCCACCACAATAGACGGCAATATGCTCACCACTCGCGTTCCGTCTATTCGTGACGATATCGAAGGCAGAGCCGATTTAGCCGAAGAAGTAATGCGTATTTACGGCTACGACCACATTGTAGGCACCAAAATGAAGGGCGCTGTTGTTCGTGGTACAAAACTTCCCGAAAGAATCAAGACCGATAAAATCAAGGCTTTAATGCTCGGCGCGGGCGCTTATGAAATTGCAACCTATTCGTTTATTGCTTCTAAGGCAATTGATACACTTCTTTTACCCGAAGACGACGAAAGAAGAAATCAGGTTAAGATTATCAACCCCTTAGGCGACGAATATTCCACAATGAGAACCCAACTTACCACAAGTATGCTCACCGTTCTCGCCACCAATATCAACAAGAAAATCACCGACGGCAGATTTTTTGAAATAAGCAAGCGTTTTGTTCCAAAGGCTCTCCCCCTTACCGAACAACCGCTTGAAATTCCGACAATGTCTATCGGTATCTACGGCGAAAACGAAGACTTCTTCACCTTAAAGGGTATTATAGAAGCCATTGCTAAGCTTATGGGCGGTCATACCCAGTATGAAAGAAGTTCTGAGCCTTATCTCCACCCAGGCAGACAGGCATTCGTTAAGGTTAATAACAAAGAATGTGCTGTATTCGGTCAGGTACACCCTGCAGTAGCTGAAAGCTACGGCATTGACTGTCCCGTTTTTGTAGCAGAAATCAAGCTTGACGTACTTCTCGCTATAGAAAAACGCAAGACTGTTTACAAGCCACTTCCTAAGTTCCCTGCCGTTGAGCGCGACTTTGCAGTTTTGGTTGATGCTGACATCCCCGTTGGTACACTCGAAAAAGCAATTTCAAGCGGTGCAGGCAGACTTCTTGAAAAAATTAAACTCTTCGATATTTATCAGGGCGCGCAAATCCCCGAAGGCAAGAAGAGCGTTGCATTCAATGTATTCCTTCGTTCTGCTGACAGCACCCTTACAGATACCGAAATCGAAGACGTGAGCGCTAAAATTATCAAGAAACTTGAACAAGTTGGCGCAGAACTTAGAAAATAATACTTGAATTTTCAAAAAAATTGTTATACTATATGTATATACTAATAAACATATAAAGAGGTGTTATTTATGAATGATAAGACTATGACCTTCTCGGTGGGCGACCAAACCGAGCAACAAATACGTATGACACTTGTAAGCGTTTACGATGCGTTAAAGGAAAAAGGATATAATCCTATAAACCAGATTGTAGGCTATATTTTGTCCGAAGACCCGACATATATTACCACGCATAATAACGCCCGTAACCTTATCAGAAAAATCGACCGCGACACACTTTTGCAGTCACTTGTAAAGTATTATATTTCGAACTAACAAAAACTCCTGCTTCGGCAGGAGTTTTTTAATGCGGAATTCAGAATTCGGAATGCACAATTTTGGTGTCGGCAAGCCAATGCCCTACGGAATAACAAAATAGATACATTGTAGGGAACGGCCTGTGTGCCGTTCCTTTTGTTTTATGCGGTTCTCGGTTCGACACGTAGGTCGAACCCTACGAAATGTCAATTAAAAAACATTGTAGGGGTCGGCATTGTCGGTCCGTTTGATTTAGTACAGACATTTCGGACAACCGTTGGTGCCCCTACAAAATGCAAAATAAATTGATAAACCCCGTAATTCTCGTGGGTTTATTTTTATTACAATACATTATTTAAAAAGTCATTTAACAGTTTGCCTACAAATAATTCTTTAGTGCAAAAAGTTTCAAGCTTTCGTTTTATCAAGTCATTATTAGAATATCTGCTGACCAAAAACTTTCTCAAATTATCAGCGCCATTTAAAACACAGAATTCATATTTACCGTCAAACTCTTTATTAAACTGTTGACATATATCCAAAAAACTTTTAACAAAATCATCTTTACCAAAGATTTTTTGAAGTTTAAATCTATAATTCATTAAAGAAATTGCATCACATTGGGAAATATCAGAACAATTTTCAAAATCAAATTCAAGGTCATCAACTTTATCCGTAAGCAAATCAAATATAAATACATGTGTAAAATAACCTACGGTTTCTACTAAATCTTCAGCATATAAAACTTGGCAGGCGCAAATTTCATTATCTATTTTTACTTTTGTATAAATAAAAATATCATAAGGTTTTGAATATGTAAGGTCGGACATATCTATAGCATGATTAGTTCTCCAGCTATTAAATTGCGAATAATCCATTGTTTTTTACTTCCTTTCTGCAAATAAAAAAGCACACCCAAAGGGTGTGCCGAAAAAGTGTTCCCCTCGGTTAAGCTGCGACACCAACCGAATATCTGTACAGATGTAGAGGATAACACCTTTTACCAAGGTATTATTTATCTGTACAAATAAAGTTATTCAATTGGTGTCGCAAGATTAGTTTACCATATCTTTCTTAAAAAAGCAATAAAAAAGTGCGTAGAAAAACTACGCACTAAAATTATTTCAAAACTTTTTTAAGAAACTGACCTGTATACGATTTTTCGCACTCTG
>CAYQFW010000198.1:0-2893 GCA_964416955.1 uncultured Ruminococcus sp. | reverse complement strand
AACTATAATGCAGATTATCTTAATCAGATTATAAAAACTGAAACAGGAATGACACTTGCAAAGTATCTGAATGCTTTGCGTATCGATGCGGCTAAAACCCTGTTACTCAACAGTGACAAGACGATTTCGCAAATAGCATCTGAAGTGGGATTTTCAGATGAAAAGTATTTTATGAAAGTTTTTAAATCGCGCGAAAACATCACTCCTACACAATATAAGAACGCTTATCTGCACGAAGTGTATTAAAACAAACTCGTATAATCCAATTTTTAAAATAAAACCAGATATCAACAAATGGTTAAATAATGCGTGTAAATAGCCTATTTGTCGTTGATATTTACGCTGTTTCGTGTTATGATTATGATAGAGATAAGTTTTTTATAATTCTTTTTTAAAAAGGAATATACACTTGAGAAAATATATTAACAGAGAATAACCGATTTGGAGTAAAATATGTTCGAAAAAACAGTAGACACCGAAAGAATTGAACAGCTTGTAAATTTGTTCGGTAATTTTGATGAAAATATAAAAGAAATCGAGAAGAAATACTCGGTGAGTATTACTTCACACGGTAGCGGAATTAAGGTTAAAGGCGAGCCAGAGAATGTTATGGGCGCGGTCAGAACTATTGAATGTTTGCTTACTATGATAAACAAAGGCGAGCAGATAACCAAGCAGAATGTTGATTATGCTTCGAGTTTGGTACAAGACGGCGAAGACGGTAAAATCGGCAGTCTTTTGTCGGCGGACTGTGTTTGTATTACCGCAAAGGGTAAGCCTATAAAACCAAAGACTTTGGGACAGCGAAAATATATCGAAGCAATCAAGAAAAACACCGTAACCATAGGTGTTGGTCCTGCAGGTACGGGTAAAACTTATTTGGCAGTGGCAGAGGCGGTTTCGGCGTTTCGTGCAAAGCAGGTTGACCGCATAATCTTAACCCGCCCCGCTGTTGAAGCAGGGGAAAGACTTGGTTTTTTGCCGGGTGATTTGCAACAGAAAATCGACCCATATCTTCGTCCACTTTATGACGCACTTTTTGATATGCTGGGGGCTGAAAACTTTCAAAAATGTGTTGAACGTGGAGATATTGAAGTGGCTCCCTTGGCGTATATGCGCGGTAGAACGCTTGATGACAGTTTTATTATTCTCGACGAAGCGCAAAATACCACAAGCGAGCAAATGAAGATGTTTTTAACCCGCTTAGGCTTTAATTCCAAAGCGGTTGTAACGGGTGACATCACCCAAATAGACCTGCCCGACGGTAAAAAATCAGGACTTAAGGATGCAGTAAGGATACTCAAAGGCATTGAAGATATCGCTATCTGCAAACTTTCGGACAAGGACGTTGTACGTCACAGATTAGTACAGGAAATTATAAAGGCATACGAAAGAAACGGAGAGAAAAATGAGCGTAAAGGTTAATATTGCAGTTAGAAATAAGATTAAATTGCCCACAGGTGTAAGGCTTTTAATTAGAAAAGCTTGCAACGCCACTTTAGGTTATGAAAATTTTGAGGGCAGTTCGGAAATAGATGTTACTATTGTTAACGACGAAACAATTAAGGAAATGAACCGCGAGCACAGAAATATAGATTCTTCGACTGATGTTTTATCTTTTCCGCTTGGTGAAGACGGTGTTTACGATAAAAACCCCGCTACTGATGCGTTTATGTTGGGGGATATTGTGATTTCTTTTGAGCACGCCGAAAAACAGGCGAATTTGTACGGGCATTCATTAGAGCGCGAAGTGGCGTTTTTAACGGTACATTCAATGCTTCATTTACTGGGTTATGACCATGTAAACGGTGGACTTGAACAGGCTACTATGAGAGAAAAGGAAGAAGCAATTCTTGATTTGTTGGGACTTGCTGTTAATAAGGTGTAATTATGAAACAAACATCTGCTTTTATAACAATTATAGGTCGTCCGAATGTGGGCAAATCATCGCTTATGAATAAGATTTTGGGGCAAAAGGTTGCTATTGTTTCAAACAAACCGCAAACCACCCGCACTAAGATTATGGGCATTAAAACTGAGAACGAAAATCAGCTCGTTTTTATTGATACTCCCGGTTTTCACAGGGCAAGAAACGAGCTTGATAAGAATATGAACAAAGCTGTAAGTGACGGTATGAGTGATGTTGACGCGGCGGTTTTAGTGGTTGAAGCCAACCCTAAATTCAAGTTTGATTCGGACAACCTGCCGCCCGCTGAAATTGAACTTATAAAAGAACTTAAAAAGCGCAAATTAAAGGCAGTTCTTGTAATAAATAAAATTGATTTACTTGAGAAAAAAGAAGAACTTTTAACCCTTATTACCGCTTATACAAAGGAATTTGCGTTTGAAACGGTAATTCCGCTTTCGGCTAAAACAGGTGACGGGGTGGAGATACTTTTATCGGAGCTTAAAAAGTTTTCAAAACCTTCGGTACATTATTTCCCCGACGATGATGTCACAGACCAACCCGAAAAGGTTATGGTGGCTGAAATGATACGCGAAAAATTGCTTCGTACTTTGGATAAAGAAGTTCCCCATGGAATTGCGGTAGATTTGGAGCGCTTTTTCGAGCGTGACACAGCGCAGGGAGAGCCGATAATTGAAGTTGAGGCTACAATTATCTGCGAAAGAGAGTCTCATAAGGGCATTATTATTGGCAAAAACGGAACAATGCTCAAGCGCATCGGCACTATGGCGCGCAAGGAAATAGAAGCCTTTTTCGGTATTAGGGCGACTGTAAAATTATGGGTAAAAGTAAAAGAAGATTGGCGTAACAGACAGGGACTTATACATACTTTCGGTTTAGACTAATTTTTACCTTTAATATTTAAAAATTATCACCTAAAACTATTTTTGGGTGATAATGATGATAGAAACTGCTTGGTCGCGCTTT
>CAYQFW010000197.1:0-2897 GCA_964416955.1 uncultured Ruminococcus sp. | reverse complement strand
AACGGTTTTGTTGTTGGTCATTTTAAATTCTCCTTTAAAACCAATTTTTTCCGTATATATTATAACCGATTTAAAAATCAATTTCAACACTTTTATTAAAATTTTAACAAACTTTTTAAAATTTATTTATTATTTTGGAAATAAAAAGAAAAAGCCGCAAAAGCGGCTTTAAAAAGTTAAAAATTGATTTCTACGCACTTATTTGTTTCAACGCTTTCGCGTTCAGCGTAACCCAACTTGATTGCAGTTAAACTTTCCTCTATAGGACAATACGGAAATTCACCTTTTTTGAGATTTTGCAAGAAATAACAAATCTCATTAATGATAGGCTTTTGGTTTACGCCAACTCGTTTGAGCATCAACGCCAACTTCATCAAACCCAAAAACAGTAGAACACTGCATATAGTCACCGACAGTATTAACAAACTTCGGCTTACCAAACAAGAAAACTGCAATATTCCTTAATATATTTTTCAAAAAAACTTGGATACACACCTGAATATTTTTCTTCAATGTTCAAAAAATTTACAGGAGTTGGTTTTAAAGAATTTCTTGACCGTCAAAGAATTGACGAAGCGAAACGCATAATGCTTTCAAGTGATATGCCCATTTCACTCATCGCTGAGCATTGTGGCTTTTACAGTTCGCGCACCTTTAACAACCGTTTTATGGCACTTGAAAATATGACTCCAACGCAATTTATCGAGCTATATTCGTATGATAAAGAAATTAATTCTGATATAATATTCTAAAAAAGAAAAATCCCCAAGT
The DNA here is from genome assembly GCA_964416955.1 of uncultured Ruminococcus sp. Classification (GTDB taxonomy): domain Bacteria; phylum Bacillota; class Clostridia; order Oscillospirales; family Acutalibacteraceae; genus UBA737. The sequence continues at coordinate 2,126 of CAYQFW010000197.1, read as the reverse complement.
ATCAAATGATACTTGGGGTAGTTTTTTCATAAATCTTACGCGTTTACTTTGTTAAAACGAGTAACTAAAGCAGACTTCTTTCTTGCAGCATTATTCTTGTGGATAATACCCTTAGTAGCAGCTTGGTCAATCTTCTTAACAGCTTCGTTAACAACTGCAGCCATATCTTCGCTCTTAGCGTCAATAGCAGCATCAGCCTTTTTAACAGCAGTTCTTAAAGCAGAACGGTAAGCCTTGTTCTTTTCATAATTAGCTTTGCTGATAAGTACTCTTTTCTTAGCAGATTTAATATTAGGCATCAAGACACCTCCTATCGTTTTACTCACTTGCAAACCATTATAACACAACAAAAATCAAATTGCAACACTTTTTTAAAAATTATTTTAAAAGAACTTTTTCTATCATATTGCCAATAATTTCTGACATTTTATGAAAACCTATATCATTAGGATGTGTCAAATCCCAACTGCAGTCAATAAAATTAAGTCCCTTATAAAACTCACGTCCGTCAATATAGTAAACGTTCTTATCGCCATTTGCTACTGCCTTATTATATGAATCCATCATAGCCTCAAACTTATTAACGACACTGGGGTTACTAACAGCATTTGTCGGACGGGAAATCATAATATATGGGATATCGGGATGTGCTTTACGTATTGTTTCGTATAGCGGATAGTGAGTATCAATATAATGCTCCAAAGAAGGTGAATTATGGTCATAGTCACAAACAAAGCAACTCATAGGAAGACTCGCTATATACTCCGCCATTTCCTTTTCGCCTTTGCAACTGCCCGAAAAACCAAGATTTGTATAGTGAAGATTAAATCTGTGCGAAATCATAGCCTCGTAGCAGGTACCGGGTCTTGAAGCACAAGCGCCCTGAGTAATTGAAGAACCGTAATAAACTATGGGTAATTCGTTGCGGTATGGCTCCCCTGCCTCAATTTTGGAGCCTTGTTTTAAGCCAATATGTAAACTTGAAATATGGGCGTAAAGCGGCATTTCAATTTCATAGCACACCATATTTCCGCCAGCGTATACATCGCGCACACCACTAAAGCCGTCCTTAAAATCAAAAGGCATCGGGAAAGCTCCAAAAAAGTTTGCGTTACCGTTATTTATTACGTACAAATCAAAACCGTCTGCTGCGGTAAGACCCATACCAACGTGTCGGTAGGTTGTTGGGGTTTCGGCTAAAATAGCAATATACGGTGAATCTGTTGTAAAACGAATACGACCGCCTGCAGTATGTGTATGTAGTTCTGCAACACCTTCGTTTACGGTATCAGCAACTTCTTGTGGCATACGAACATAACCATCTGTTTCATACGGCTTATAAAGACCATAAATCTGAAACTCGCCGTCCTTTACATTATGCCACTCAATATCCGTTTTATCAGATACAGATTTGGTTATAAAGTTTTTATCAATTTTAGTTAAATCCATAATTAACACCTCAAACAATTTACTATAAATAAAATAACACAACAAAAATCTTTTGTAAAGTAATATTATGCATTTTTTAGTAAAATTGTGTCATAATTAAAGGAAGGGTTTCCCCTTCCTTTAATTATTCAACCAGATTGTTAGAGCCAATTGTTACAGAAGTTGTATAGGTATTACCGTTGCGATAAATTTTTGCTTCAACTTTTTTACCAACTGTGCAGTCCGCCAAAACTTGTTCAAGGTTTGAATATTCTTCAATCTCTTTACCGTCAAACTCAGTAATAATATCACCACGGCGAATTCCCGCGTTATCAGCAGGACTTCCGTCCGCAACACTTAATACAACAGCGCCCGACGGGAAACCGTAATATGCCAGAACTTGTGAAGTATACTTTTCACTTACAGTAACACCAATGTACGGTTCGGGTGAATTTTCTCTTTCAATAATCTTGTTGCAAATTTCAACAACAGTGTTAGAAGGCACTGCAAATCCCATTCCCTCAAATTCTTCGGCAACAATTTTTGAAGAGTTAATACCAACAAGTTCCCCTTTTGTATTAACAAGCGCACCGCCTGAGTTACCCGGGTTAATTGCCGCGTCAGTCTGTATTAAAGATACTTCCGAATCGGACGATACAACGCGGTCAAGCCCGCTTATAACACCGTAAGTCACGCTA
>CAYQFW010000196.1:0-2903 GCA_964416955.1 uncultured Ruminococcus sp. | reverse complement strand
GCCTTCGTTAGCTTTATTAAAGCCATGAAGACCCGAAACAGAAGCGCCCATGCAAATTGTGGTATCAATAGCATTAAGGGGAGCTACCGCGCCCAAGGTATAACAACCGATATCACCCATAACGGTGAGTTTATTTTTCTTTAATGTATAGAAAAGACCGCGGTGGGGACATCCTGCACACATAACAGGCGGGCGCATTGGGATATTTTCGTCGAGTGCAGTACCGCAAGGCACATTCTCACCCAATTTTTCGGCAACTAAATTCTGTGAAAATTCGCCAATGAGACCGAATATTTCTTTACCGCAAACGTCTACACCGATATTTTTACAATGGGTTTCAATAATGCTGTCAAGTTCTTCTACAACGATAACCTTTTCTACGCTTTTTGCAAAATTCTTAATCTTTTCAACGGGGAGCGGATTTATCATACCAAGTTTCAAAACGGGGTATTTATCACCGCAAACCTCTTTAACATACTGATAACTTGTTGAAGAAGTAATAATACCAAACGAGTTATCACTACCATCTTCCACGCGGTTAAAGAAAGCGGTTTCGGCGTATTCGCTAAGCGCTTTTGTACGTTCTTCTACAATGGGGTGACGCTTTTTGGCATTACCTGGCATCATTATGTACTTAGCGCCGTCTTTTACGTATTCTTTTTGTTCGGGAAGTACTCTGTCGCTTTCTTCAATAACGCTCTGCGAATGTGCAACACGTGTACACATTTTTAAAAATACGGGAGTGTCAAATTTTTCTGAAATTTCATAAGCTTCTTTCACAAAAGCAATAGATTCTTCACTGTCACTGGGCTCTAACATCGGTATTTTAGATGCTATAGCATAGTGACGGGAGTCTTGTTCGTTTTGTGAAGAATGCATACCTGGGTCGTCGGCAACACCGATGATAAGACCTGCATTAACACCTGTATAAGCGATAGTAAATAGCGGGTCTGCCGCAACGTTAACGCCAACATGCTTCATACCGCAAAAGCTACGTTTACCTGCAAGGCAGGCACCAAAAGCCGTTTCCATAGCCACCTTTTCGTTAGGCGCCCATTCGGCATAGATTTCCTTATATTTTGCGGCATATTCAGTAATTTCGGTACTGGGAGTGCCGGGGTAACTTGAAACAAACGAACAGCCTGCTTCATAAAGACCGCGCGCTACCGCTTCGTTACCGAGCATAAGTTTCTTCATTTATTACACCTCAATTTTTTAAACATACCATAATTATAATGCATATCTACAACAAAAGCAAGACAGGAATTGTAAGTCACACCTGCCTTGCTCTTAAATTAACTGTTTATCTGCGCTTCTACAAGACTTACCTTGCAATATCTTTCACGAAGAGCAGGTTTTTCAATCTTACCTGTTGGGTTGCGCGGAACCTTATCGAAAATTATTTTTCTGGGTCTGGTATACCGTGGCAATTCTTTACAATATTCATTAATTTCTTCCTCAGTACAATTCATTCCCTCTTTTACTTCCACAATGGCGGTGGCAATTTCGCCCAAACGCGAATCGGGAAGACCTATTACCGCAACATCCTTAACTTTTTCAAATTTACGCAGTAAATTTTCAATCTGAACGGGGTAAATATTCTCACCGCCCGAGATTACAACATCTTTTTTACGGTCAACGAGATAGATGAAACCATCTTCATCTTTTTTAGCCATATCACCCGTATAAAGCCAACCGTCTTTTAAGATTTCTTCGGTAGCTTCGGGATTTTTATAATAGCAGTCCATAACACCCGGTCCTTTAACTGCCAATTCACCAATATCGCCGTCAGAAACTTCATTACCTTCTTCGTCAATAATCTTAACTTCCCAAAGATAACCTGCTTTACCAATCGCGCCCACCTTGTGAACATTTTCAACACCCAGATGAACACAACCGGGGCCTATTGATTCGCTGAGACCATAGTTTGTATCATACTGATGATTCGGGAAATATTCTTTCCAACGTCTAATTAAACTTGGTGGCACCGGCTGTGCACCAATATGCATCAATCTCCATTGTGCCAGTTCATAGTCCTCTAATTTCATATCTCCTCGTTCCAGTGCATCCAGAATATCCTGTGCCCACGGAACGAGAAGCCATACAATCGTACATTTTTCTTCGGATGCAGTTCTTAAGATCACTTCCGGACTTGTTCCCTTTAAAAGAATCGCCTTTCCACCTTCTAAAAAGCTACCAAACCAGTGCATCTTTGCCCCGGTATGATAAAGCGGCGGAATGCATAGAAACACGTCTTCTTTGCTTGTGTTATGGTGATTCTGCTCCACTTTACAAGCATGCATAAGACTTGTATGGTTATGTAAAATCGCTTTCGGAAAACCGGTTGTTCCGGAAGAAAAGTAAATTGCTGCATCATCCTCATCTGTCAGACGAATCATTGGTGACTGACTGGAACAATTCATGGTCTGTGATAAGTAATCTTCTGCGTAAATCGGTGTGTTTTCCCCGACAAAGAACAGCAAACGATTCTTTATAATCTCATCTGCAATTTCCTCTACACGTCCGATAAATTCAGGACCAAATACCAAAACATCGGCCTCGGCAAGCTCTACACAATATTTAATCTCATCCGCTGAATAACGGAAATTTAGCGGCACCGCCAATGCCCCTGTTTTTAAAACGCCAAAATAAATCGGAAGCCACTCCAAACAGTTCACCAAAAGAATGGCTACTTTATCTCCTTTTTTGATTCCTCTTTGAATTAAAAGGTTTGCAAAACGGTTTGCTTTTTCGTTAAAAACATTCCAAGTGATTTCTCGTCTATAATAAGATTGAGAATTTGATTCAATCAGTTCATACTCCTTCCAAGTAACTCGTCGGTTGTCTTTAATTTCGGGATTCACCTCAACGAGACAAACCTCATCCCCATATAATTTGCAATT
>CAYQFW010000195.1:0-2905 GCA_964416955.1 uncultured Ruminococcus sp. | reverse complement strand
TACAAAAGATATTTTACTAAATTAAGTTTCGAATGTCAAGTTGAAATTAGATTTAATTTATAATCTTCTTGCAATAATATGGTTTTTTTGTTATAATATAGTCAGAGGTGAAATCGATGGCAGATAATTTAGTTATTACAATTGGAAGACAATATGGCAGTGGTGGTCACCAGATTGCACGCGAACTTTCAAAAATCATGGGTATAAAAATGTATGATAAAGAACTTATCGAGTTGAGTGCTGTTAAAAGCGGCATCGACGAAGAGATTTTACATTTGTATGACGAGCACCCGACTAACAGTTTGTTGTATTCAATGTCGTTGGGGGTTAACCCTTTCAGCGCTTCGGTTTCGGGAATGCATTATGAGCCGATTGGTGACAAAGTTTTTAATGCACAAGCAGAAATCATTCGTGATATTGCCGATAATGAATCTTGCATTTTTGTCGGTCGTTGTGCTAACAGTATTTTAAAAGACCGCCCTAATGTTTTGTCGATATTTATTCATGCTGATATTGAGGAACGCATTACCCGTATTTGTGAATATGAGAAAATTTCGCGCAGTAAAGCGGCTGACATCATTCGCAAAGCCGATAAAAGACGTGCGGGATATTGCAGTCACTTCACAGGATTTAAGTGGGGCGACACAGCGGGATATGACCTTTGTATTAACAGTCGTATTGGCTATGAAAACGTTGCCGAACTTATCAGATTTTTTGCCGAACATCACAAATAAAAAACATTTTTATTATAATCGTAACAAAAAACACCGCTTTCCGTAAAATGTATTGTGCGAAAGGCGGTGTTTTGTATAAAAAAAGAAAAATCGGGAATTCGCAGAATTTTATTTGCTTGGTTATTCCTTTTACTTGTAATTTGTGTATTTTTAGGGTATATTTATTATAGTATTCAGCCTGTTATAATTAGATATGCCGAAAGTGTTGCCGAAACCGTGATGTTAAATTCTGCAAACGAAGCAATTGTTAACATTTTGGAAAGTGAAAATTTTTCTTACAATGGCATTGCTGTTTTAAGCCGTGCGGAAGACGGAACGGTTAAAAGTTTGGAAATTGATACATACAAAGTGAATTATTTAAAAAGTCACATTTCTAATGAAATTTCAAAAATCATTTCTCAAAAAGAACGGTATACGGTGTCTATACCGATTGGTACATTTTTAGGAAATTCGTTTACTGCAGGTTTTGGTCCTGAAGTGAATTTCAGAATGCAGATAACAACCACCGCTTTTGTTGATTTTGAGCACGAATTCAGAGCGGCGGGTATAAATCAAGTGCTACACAGAGTTGTTGTTAATATTAAAATTAACGGCAGTATAATTATTGCGGGCTATAAAAAAAGCATTTCGGTTAATACTACGGCAATTGCGGCACAAACTGTTATAGTGGGCGCTGTTCCCGACGGTTTTACCAATGTTATAGAGCAAGAAACCGATAACACGGCAGGTCTTATTAACGATTACGGTGCAATAGGAGAATAAAATGGATATCATTAAAGCGCAGAAACGCATTAAATATTTGAGTGAAACTTTAAAATATCATAATCGAAAGTATTATATTGAAGATTCGCCCGAAATTGAAGATTTTGAATATGACGCAATGCTTCGCGAACTTGAAGATTTGGAAAATGAGTTCGAGCAGTTTAAAAGCGAAGATTCACCAACACAAATGGTAGGCGGTGCGGTTTCAAAACTTTTCAGTTCGGTTGTGCACACTGTGAAGATGGAAAGTCTTCAAGACGTTTTTAATTTCGACGAGCTTCGTTCATTTGGCGAAAAAATAGATACTTCAAAAACCGCCTTTTCGGTAGAGCCGAAAATTGACGGTCTTTCGGTTTCGCTTGAATATCGAGACGGTTTGTTTTTCCGTGGTTCAACCCGTGGTGACGGGGAAGTGGGGGAAGATGTTACTGCAAATTTGTTGCAGATAAAATCAATACCAAAAGCCATTAAATTTGACGGTGAACTTGAAGTTCGCGGTGAAGTTTATATGCCGAGAGAAAGTTTTGTAAAACTTGTCGAAAGACAGGAGCTTTTAGGTGAGCAACCAGCTAAAAACCCTCGTAATGCGGCGGCAGGGTCTTTACGTCAAAAGAACCCTAAAATCACCGCCGAGCGTGAGCTTGATATATTTGTTTTTAATATTCAGCGTATTACAGGAAAAATATTTGAAAGCCATATTGAAACGCTCGATTTTATCAAAGAGTTAGGATTTAATGTATTGCCGACATATAAGCGTTGTGAAAATATCGAAGAAGCTATTGCCGAGATTGAGCGTATCGGTAATTCGCGCGGTAATTTGCCTTATGATATTGACGGTGCGGTTGTAAAGAGCGATAACCTTGCTTACCGCGAAACTATGGGCAGCACCTCAAAGTTTCCTAAATGGGCGGTAGCATTTAAGTATCCGCCCGAAGAAAAGGAAACTGTGCTTAAAGAAATTGAAATCGGCGTTGGCAGAACAGGTGCGCTTACACCTACCGCAATTTTTGAACCGATACAGCTTGCGGGCACAACTGTCAGCCGTGCTACTTTGCATAATCAAGATTTTATTACTTCTAAGGGTATTGCTTTGGGAGATACGATTATCGTTAGAAAAGCGGGGGATATTATCCCCGAAGTTTTGTCGGTAAAGCATCATAACGAGTCTTCGCCCATTTACACAATGCCCGAAGTTTGCCCGTCTTGTAATTCGCCTGTATATCGTGAAGAAGGAGAGGCTGTTATCCGTTGCACCAACGCCGACTGTCCAGCGCAGCTTTTACGCCATTTAATACATTTTACTTCGCGCGATGCTATGGATATAGAAGGCTTAGGTCCTGCGGTTTTAGAGCAACTGCTTGATGCTGATTTAATTCATAATATTGTTGATTTGTATACACTTGATTATG
>CAYQFW010000194.1:0-2908 GCA_964416955.1 uncultured Ruminococcus sp. | reverse complement strand
GGTTGATGTTAAGGAAACCGAGCGTGGCGCTCGCATTATGCTTTCGCGTACACACCCGGGTCTTGTAAAACGCCTTTTTGAAAAAGAAGTGCCTGAAATTTTTGACGGTACTATCGAAATCAAGTCGGTATCCCGTCAGGCAGGGTCAAGAACCAAGATTGCCGTTTACTCACCCGACCCCGAAGTGGATGCTGTAGGTGCTTGTATCGGTCCTAAAGGCGAACGTGTTAATAATATCGTTAACGAACTTGCTGGCGAAAAGATTGATATTGTAAAATACAGCGACGACCCGACACTCTTTGTTGCAGAGGCCCTCTCTCCTGCAAGAGTGGCTAAGGTTGAAATCGAATCTATTGACCCCAAAGTTTGCAAAGCAAGTGTTCCCGAAGAACAGTTGTCACTTGCAATTGGTAACAAAGGCCAGAACGTACGTCTTGCCGCAAAACTCACGGGCTGGAAGATTGATATCCACCCCGAAAGCGGATTTTTTGGCGAATAATATTTTGTGGGGTGCGGCATTTGCAATGCACCGCAAAATTAAATGATATAAAGTGAGAGTTTATTATGAGTGCAAAAAAAATACCTATGCGGATGTGTACTGCCTGCCGCGAAATGAAACCAAAAAGAGAACTTGTAAGGGTTGTAAAAACTCCTGAGGGTGAAATCAAACTTGATTTAACGGGCAAGCTTAACGGAAGAGGAGCATATATTTGCAAATCTGCCGAATGTTTTAAAAAGGCCCAAAAATCAAGTGCGCTTTCGCGAGCATTCTCTATCGAGATATCGGCAGAAGTTTATGCACAACTTGAAAAGGAATTAACATCGGGTGAACAGTAAAGTTTTAACTCTTCTGGGCTTTGCTTCAAAAGCGGGTAAACTCCAGTTTGGAATGGCGAAGACAGGTGAGTGTATAAAGAAAAATATGTCTGCGCTTGTAGTGTGTGCGGGCGATGTATCGGCTAAAAGCCAAAAAGAAATCGCTTTTTTAACTCATAATAAAAGCATCAGCGCGGTTACGCTTCAAGATGTAACCCAACAAGAACTATCGGCGGCTGTCGGTAGAAATTGCGGAATAATTTCCGTTAATGATAAAGGTTTTGCCCTTGCAATATCTAAAACATTAGGAGGCTATGCCAATGACCAATAAATATAAAATCAGCGACCTTGCTAAAGATTTTGCAATAAGTTCCAAAGAGGTAATTGCCATTGTTTCGGAAATTACAGGAACCGAAAAGAAATCAAGCAACACTTTAAATGAGGAAGAAATAGGTCAATTTTTCAATAGAATAACCAAAGATAATGCTGTTAAAGATTTTAAAGCCTATTTTGCAACAGGCGCCGAAGCACGCGAAAAGGCAAAAAAGGCAAGAGAAGAAGAGAAGAATAAAAAACTTCTTGAACAGATGGCTATTCTTGAACAGTTAAAGGCTGCGGCTGCGGCACAAAACGGTGAAACTGTTGCCAAAGATATAGAAGAAAAGCCTAAAAAGGTTGAAAAAGCAGTTGAACAAAAAGAAGAACCCAAGAAGATTGGTAAAATTGTGGAAGAGCCTAAAAAGGCCGAACAAAAAAAGCAAGAACCCAAGAAAGCAGAGTCTAAAAAGACCGAAGCTAAAAAGGAAGAACCTAAAAAAGAAACACCTAAGAAGGAATATAAACCTTCTGACCCACAGCCTTTCGTTTCCAAGAAGAAGGATAAGGCTCCCGGAGAAGCTCCCAAAAGAGGTCCTGCAGAAATCCGTCATATTGATACCAGAACATCTAATATCAATATTGATAAATATAATGAAAAATATGAAAATATTGCGCCTGCAAACTCTATGAAGGATAATTTCTCGCGCAAGCAGAAGATTAAGCAGAAGTCTCAGGATTACCGCCGTCCTCAAGGTGCAAAGAGAGAAACCGAAGCAGATAAGATGCGTCGTTTACAGCTTGAGCGCATCAAGAAAACTCCGATTACTGTTACGGTTGGTGACGAAATTACAGTCGGCGAATTGGCTGCTGCCATGAAAAAGACCGCCGCAGAGGTTATTAAAGAGCTTATGAAGCTTGGTATGATGGCGGCTGTAAATCAGGTTATTGACTATGATACCGCTGAAATCGTTGTAACCGAAATGGGTGCTAAAATCGAGCGTGCAGTTGTTGTTACAATTGAAGAACAGATTATGGACGATACTGAAGATACCAAGGAAAACTTGAAGCCCAGAAGTCCCGTTGTGGTTGTAATGGGTCACGTTGACCACGGTAAGACTTCACTTCTTGACGCTATCCGTAATACCGCTGTTACCGATACAGAGGCAGGCGGTATTACACAGCATATCGGTGCGTACAGAGTGAATTGTAACGGTAACGATATAACATTCCTTGACACCCCCGGTCACGCGGCATTTACTTCTATGCGTCAGCGCGGTGCTATGGCTACTGATATTGCAGTATTGGTTGTAGCGGCTGACGATGGTATTATGCCACAGACTATTGAAGCCATCAACCACGCTAAAGCGGCTGAAGTTCAGGTTATTGTCGCTATCAACAAGATGGATAAACCTGAAGCTAACCCTGATAGAATTTTGCAACAGCTTACAGAACACGAACTCGTTCCTGAAGAATGGGGCGGTGATGTTATTTGTGTTCCCGTATCTGCTAAAACACACGATGGTATTGATAATTTGCTTGAAAACATTTTGCTTGTTGCTGAAATGCAGGAACTCAAGGCTAATCCCGACAGACGCGCTAAGGGTATTGTTATCGAAGCCCGTCTTGATAAGGGTAGAGGTCCTGTGGCATCCTTGCTCGTTCAGAACGGAACTCTTAAAACAGGCGATATAATCGTTGCAGGTACGTCTGTCGGCCGTGTTCGTGTTATGACAAATGAAAACGGTAAAATTCTCAAAGAAGCAGGTCCTTCTGT
>CAYQFW010000193.1:0-2940 GCA_964416955.1 uncultured Ruminococcus sp. | reverse complement strand
CTTTGGCATCACTTCCGCAAATTTCGGGAGTAACCATAAGACCCGAACCGCCGAAATAATCCAAATCAAAGTGGGACTGCGGAACACAGATGATATTAACATCTCTGTAAAGACCACCGTAGAAAGTAAAGTCAGCCATCTGGGGATAAACAGTTTCGTTAGCAGCATTATCAACAGCGATAACCAAAAGGTTATTTGTTTCTAAAGTTTCGGTCAAATTAACACGCCAAGTTGAATATCCGCCGTCGTGATGAGCAAGTTTCTTACCGTTTAAATAAACATCAGCCGAAGAGTTTGCACCCTGAATTTCAAGATAATACAGGTCACTTTCGGGAAGTTCTGCTTTAAGAAAACTCTTTGCATAATAACATGTTCCGCGATAATAGTCGTTTTCACCGTCCTGTCCGTCAATAGCGTTCCAGCAGTGCGGCAGGTTTACAAAGTCCCATTTGGGATTGATTTCACTCGGCACACTGTCAGCCATTTTAGTAAATGACCACTTTGCATTGAAATTTATAACATTTCTCATTATGTTTCCTCCAAAAAATATACTGTAACTATTTTAAACCAAAAACCGCTACAATATATGAATTAACTTTTAATTTCAGATAAAATGATGTCCGATTGCGCTTGACAATCGGGCATCGTTAAAAAGTTACGCTTCTATTTGTGTTTCTTCGGTAGTTCGTCCGAGTTCTCGGTTCATCTTTTCAAGTGTCTTTTTATCAAGATTGTAAACAAGACCGATACCGATAAACTGAAGAATTGCCGAGAACATGAAAGTAGCGGCAACCAAATAACGCATATTAACTGCTACTTCCCAAACCTGATTACCTTCATTTGCGCCAACATAACCTAATGCAACCATTATAACAAGTACAAGCGAAGGACCTATACCCTGTGCTAACTTACGGAAGAAGGAATGAAGTGAATATACTGTGCCTTCTTCTCTTGTCCCGGTTTTCCATTCATTATAGTCAATGGCGTCGCCCATCATAGCCCATGAAACTGTTGAATAAATTCCAAGTCCCAACGAGAAAATAAGTTGGAAAATTATATAAAGAATAAGGTCAAGACCTGTGTTGTCAGGCATTACAATAAATAAACCAAGCCCTGCAACCATTGAGCAAACAGCACCAAATGTTCCAAGTTCTTTTTTACCGAATTTAGCAACGGCTTTACGAGCCAAAGGTGTGAAAAGAACTATCGGAATCATAGCAAACAACTGAACTATACCCGAAATTTGAACATTTTTAAAGTAAGACTGAAATACAACAGTAACTGCTGTTGTAGCACCCTGCATACCGATAAACATACCCATAGCAGCAATTGTAGCACCAACAGCAGGGCGGTTTTTCATAAAGTTGACAAAAGCCTTTAACACATTAAATTTAGGTGCTTCTTCACTGAGTTCAACGTTCGTTTCAACACGGATAACTGTGTTTTTAATCATAAATTGGAAGCAAAAGAAACCTAATACGCCCATTATGAGAGCGGCAATGAATACACGTTCACCAATAAGATTATTATTTTCGTCATAGATTATGAAAGGTAAAATAACCATCGGAAGCATATTGCCGAAAATTGAGCCTACAGAACGCCACGCCGAAAGCGAAGCGCGGTCTTTAACGTCGTTAGAAATGAGAGAAAGAAGCGAACCGTAAGGAACGTTTGCCACTGTATAGAAAGCGTCCCAAACAACATAACCCGCAATAAAGATTATGAATTTAGCCCATGTAGGAGCGTTCGGGAAAGGCAAGAAGCAACAAGCACCGCCCACTATAAGACCAATAGAGCCTGCCCATATGTAAGCCAGGAACTTATTACGTTTATACTTATGTCTGTCAGCATCAATAATAGAACCAATAAGCGGGTCATTGATAGCATCCCATACCTGAACCACAATAAGCAACAATGCATACCATAAGTCCATTTTCATAAATTGTGTCCAGAAAATTGCCATTGTACCTTTGAGCGCAAAACTCATATTGCAACCCAAGTCACCTGCAGCATAAGCAACGCTGTCGCGGATGCCAAACTTGCGGTAGCCGTTAGCATCCAATTTTGGTTGTTTTTTCGCCATTGAAAAATACCCCTTTTCGTTTTTTTGTTTTTTATAAGACCGCAAAAAGCGGAAAGTGCGCTAATTTTGACAAAATTGCATAAAATTACCTTTTTACACGCTACAAAATTATGCACTTTAATTATAACTTTCACAAAATAGAAAGTCAAGGCTTTTATAACAAATAAAAAATCAAATATTGGAAATTTTCATTTTTCGCTTCAAAAACGGTAAAGCACATATCCCTTGACAAAATATTTCATATAATATAAAATAAACTATAGTTAAAAAATTATCAAAGGAGTAATATTATGTCAATATTAGTTACAGGCGGCGCAGGTTACATAGGCAGTCACACCTGCATTGAAATGCAAAATGCGGGTTATGATATAATCGTTATCGACAACCTTGATAACAGTAGCAGCGAATCTTTAAAGAGAGTCCAAAAAATCACAGGAAAAGCTATAAAATTCTATGAAGAAGATGTAAGAAACAAAGAAGCTTTGCGCAAAATATTTAAGGAAAATGATATCGAAGCGGTTATCCACTTCGCAGGACTTAAAGCAGTTGGCGAATCGGTTAGAGAGCCGATTATGTACTACGATAACAACCTTATAAGCACACTTGTTTTACTCGAAGTTATGAATGAGTTTGGTGTTAAAAAAATTGTTTTCTCGTCTTCCGCCACAGTTTACGGTGTTGCTACCGAAATGCCCTTAGTAGAAGGTATGCCTTTGGGCGCAATTAACCCCTACGGCAGAACAAAATACTTTATTGAAGAAATGCTCCGCGACCTTTATGTAGCAGATAAAGACTGGTGTATAGCACTTCTTCGCTACTTCAACCCCATCGGCGCGCACGAAAGCGGTACTATCGGC
>CAYQFW010000192.1:0-2948 GCA_964416955.1 uncultured Ruminococcus sp. | reverse complement strand
TCAAGCGACAGAAAAAAATCAAAAGTCCACGGTGTTTATTGTATTATATCACATTCGGCACAAGGGTGCCGCCGATTTTTAAAGAATTCACTCGCTACGCTCCCCCATTCTTCAAAAATTATATATTAGAGTTGAGCGTAAATATTTAAGAAAGGGTATGATATGGCTCTGACTATATCATACAAGTTAAATATGTATTTTGAAGACATTAAACTTGATATGTTGGTAGATATTCCGCCTGCCGTTATCGAAAAACAAAAAATGATTGATTTTGCGCTTTTATATGATAATATTCCGCTTCATACAGATGAGGAATATGCAAAAAACACGCATTTCGGCAAACTTATTGCTCCGGGGGTTATGTCGTTTATGACTGTGTGGGCAAAATATTTGGAAGTTGATATATTCGGCGAGGAATTACTTGCGGGCAAATCTACTAAAATCGAATGGTTGAAACCTGTTTTTGCCGATGATGTACTCACGGGTAAAGCCACTGTTACAAAACTTTTTAAGCGTAATGCTAAAAACGGACTTGTGGAAATTACTATTGAAGCGTATAATCAAAAAGGAGAGCTTGTGCTGACTGATATCACGGAAGCAATCGTTAAGTGCAGAAAAGAGTGAGTATATGACTAAAAGAGAAATTTTAAAACGGTATTTGCTGTTTATAGTGTGCCTTTTCTTTATGGGAATGGGTGTGGCACTTACAAAGCACGGCGAACTTGGGGTTTCTCCGATTTCTTCGGTTGCAAATGTGGTTAGCCTGAAATTTACATTTTTTTCTTTTGGAACTTGGCTTACTGTTTCAAATTGTATTTTACTTTTAGGACAAGTTTTGCTATTGCGCAAAGATTTTAAGCCTATACAATTTTTGCAGATTCCGTTGTCATTACTGTTTGGATATTTTACAGATTTCGGCTTGTGGATTGTGAGCAGAATTCCTAACGATTCATATATTGTGAAACTGATATTGGTTTTAAGCGGGACTGTTGTGTTAGGGTTTGGTATTGCCCTGGGAGTCATTGCCGATGTGATACTCAATTCGGGAGAGGCTTTTGTCAAAGCGTTGGCTACGGTTGCAAAAAAAGATTTTGGTAATATGAAAATTGTTTTTGATATTTCTTGGGTGTTGATTTCTGTTGTTCTTTCTTTAATGTTTTTTGAGGGAAAACTTTACGGAACACGCGAAGGAACGGTTATTTCTGCTTTGTTTGTGGGAGTTGCAGTGAAATTCTTTTGTTCAATTCTTCAAAAGCCGATTTCCGAAAAGTTGAAACAGCAGTGAAATAATTTTGGAATTTGACATAAATTTTTTTATAACTTGCTATAAAGGAGATAGTGTTTCATTTCTGTATTTTTTGCAAGGCGAAGCCTTGCTCTTTTTATTGTGTAGTGGTATAATGTTGAAAACTTAAGGCGGTGATTTTAAAGGCGGGTTTTCCCGAAAAACAGATATTTGTTGATGAAAAGTGTTGCGCAGGCGTCACGTCGGAAAACCATTGTGCCGCCATTAAGACAATGCAAATGTGTCAGATTGATATAATTTAGGGATAAGGGTAAAAATCATCCTATATTTTACAATTCGGTTTTGCTTGACTAACAGGGTGATTTTTGATAGAATTAGTTGAAAACTTTTAAGGGGGTATTTTTATGCAAAGAGAACGTTTGGGCAGCCGTTTGGGGTTTATACTTTTGAGCGCGGGCTGTGCTATTGGCGTGGGAAACGTTTGGAAGTTTCCCTGGATGGCAGGAAGTCACGGCGGTGGCGCGTTTGTTTTAATTTATTTGTTGTTCCTGCTTATTTTGGGTCTGCCTGTTATGGTGGTTGAGTTTTCGCTTGGACGAGCCAGTCAAAGCAGTCCGGTAAAACTTTATCAGAAACTTGAGAAGTCGGGACAAAAATGGCATATTCACGGATATATGGCGCTTATTGCCAACTTCCTTTTAATGATGTTTTATTCTTCGGTTACGGGTTGGATTTTTCATTATTTTGTAAGTTTCCTTTCGGGTAAAATGACAGGTATTACCAACGAAGCTTCAGGTAAACTTTTTGACCAAATGCTTTCAAGTCCGTCTGTGACGGTCGGTTTTATGGCATTGGTGGTAGTGCTTGGTTTCCTTATTTTGTCTTTTGGTCTTCAAAAGGGCGTTGAACGTGTCACAAAATATATGATGACTGCTCTTTTGGTGTTAATGGTGGTTTTAGCTATTCACAGTTTTACACTTGACGGCGCGGCAGAAGGGCTTAGCTTCTATCTGAAACCGGATTTATCAAAGATTGACGGAAGTGTCATTGTTGGCGCAATGAATCAGGCTTTCTTCACTTTGAGTCTGGGTATTGGTTCTATGGCAATTTTCGGCAGTTACATTGACAAAGATCGCTCACTTATGGGGGAAAGTATCAACATTTTAGTTCTCGATACTTTTGTTGCCGTGACGGCGGGCTTAATCATTTTCCCTGCTTGTTTCACATTTGATGTTGAGCCAACTTCGGGTCCGAAACTTTTGTTTGTTGCAATGGCGAAAGTTTTTAATAATATGTCAGGCGGAAGATGGTGGGGAACACTTTTCTTCTTGTTTATGGTGTTTGCCGCTTTTTCAACCATTATTGCGGTTTTTGAAAACATTTTGGCTTGTGTGCGTGAGCTCACCGGTTGGGGAAGAGTTAAAGCTTGTGTAATTTGCGGTGTGGCGGTACTTGTGCTATCGGTTCCCTGTGCTTTAGGCTTTAATCTGTGGTCAGATTTCGTTCCTTTTGCAAGCGGTTCTTCTGTGCTTGATTTGGAAGATTTTATTGTAAGCAATTGCTGTTTGCCTTTGGGTGCGCTTTGCTATGTGTTGTTTTGCGTTTCCAAAAAAGGTTGGGGCTTCGATAATTTTATGGAAGAAGCAAACGCAGGCAAAGGCTTAAAACTTAAAAAGTGGATAAGGCCTTATATGACTTATGT
>CAYQFW010000191.1:583-2957 GCA_964416955.1 uncultured Ruminococcus sp. | reverse complement strand
GGTCTACAAGGTTTGCTGCGCCTACCTGCACAGCGGTAGCGCCTGCAAGCATCATTTCGATTACGTCTTCGGCAGTAGAAATACCGCCCATACCGATAATCGGAATTTTTACTGCATCATAAACCTGATAAACCATTCTTAGTGCTACGGGTTTAATTGCAGGGCCTGAAAAACCACCCATTTTGTTAGCAAGTATTGGTTTTCTTCGCTTTAAATCAATTCGCATACCGAGAAGTGTATTTATAAGGCTTACGCCATCTGCGCCTTCGGCTTCACAAGCCTTTGCAATTTCCACAATGTCGGTAACATTGGGAGAAAGTTTTATAAACACGGGTTTTGTGGTAACCTTTTTAACTGCTTTTGTAACTTCGGCGGCATTTTTAGCGCTTGTGCCGAATGCTAAACCGCCACCGTGAACGTTGGGGCAGGAGATATTAACTTCAAACCAACCTATTTGGTCTTCTCCGTCGAGTTTTTCGCAAGTGTAAGCATAATCTTCAACCGAAAATCCGCTTACATTTGCCATAACTTTCTTGTGGAAACATTCTTTGAGTTTCGGGAGTTCTTCAGATATAACGCGGTCTACACCCGGGTTTTGAAGACCTACCGAATTGAGCATACCTTGCGGGCATTCTGCAATACGGGGTGTCGGGTTGCCGAAACGCTCGTCGCGGGTTGTCCCTTTGAAAGAAAAAGTGCCAAGGCAGTTTATATCATAAATATTTGCAAATTCATAACCAAAGCCAAAAGTTCCGCTTGCGGGGATAACGGGATTATCCATTTTAATACCGCTTAAGATTACGCTTGTATCTACCATACTATTTCCTCCCTATAAAGCACGGGGCCGTCTTTGCAAATACGTTTGTTGCCGTACTTTGTTTTACAACTGCAACCCATACATGCGCCAAAGCCACAGCCCATTCTTTCTTCAAAACTGTACTGACCGCTGGTTACGGCTTTGCTTTCAATAGCCTTAAACATTGGCATAGGTCCGCAGGTGAAGAAGTAGGTGTAATCAATGTCCATAGCGTCGGTAACAAAGCCCTTTACGCCGTAAGAACCGTCAACTGTGGTTACAATAACTTCTACGCCTAACTGCTTGAAAGCGTCTTCGTAGAAGATTTCGTCTTTAGTGTTAAAGCCTAAAATAACGGTTGGGGTTTTGCCCATTTTAAGCAGTTCTTTGCAAAGGTTATAAAGTGGCGGAATACCAACACCGCCGCCTATAAGAAGCGGTTTGTCTCCCGCTTTTTCGGGGTTGAAGCCGTTGCCGAGGCCTACAAGAACATCAAGCTTTTCGCCGACTTGCATTTTAGCCATCTGCTCGGTGCCTTCGCCCACAACCTTATAAATCAAGGTTATGGTCTCCTCGTTAAAGTCACAAACCGAAATTGGACGGCGCAAATATTTACCCTCTAACTTGATGTTTACAAATTGTCCCGGTGCTAAAAGGGAAGAAGTATCTCCCGCAAGCACCATACTGTAAACATTTGGGGCAATTTGGAAGTTATAAAGAATTTCGTAAATTCCCTGTGTCATCATAATCGTTCACCTATGCGTCAATAGTAGAAATAGTGAGGGTTGTTTCTTCGAGTACATCCAAAAGCACGCGTACTGTATCAAGCGCTGTAAAGATAGTAACGTTGTTTTCGGTAGCGTAGCTTCTAATTTTAAAGCCGTCGGTAGCAGTGCCGCTTGACTCGATATCGCGGGTGTTGATAACGTAAGCGATATGGCCCTGACGTAAAGCATCGCGGATTTCGTCGGGGTCTTCTTCAATTTTCTTGAGTACTCTTGTGTTGATTCCGTTTTCTTTCAAGAATTTAGCAGTGCCGATGGTAGCCTCGATATTGAAACCAAGGTTATAGAAACGGCGCACCAAGGGGAGAGCTTCTTCCTTGTCCTTGTCGCTTATAGTAACAAATACAGTACCGTAGTTCTGAACGCGCATACCCGAAGCCTGTAAAGCCTTAGAAAGTGCGCGGTTAAGCTTGTCGTCGTAGCCGATAGCTTCGCCAGTTGACTTCATTTCGGGGGAGAGATAAGCGTCAAGTCCGCGAATTTTGTTGAATGAGAATACAGGCACCTTTACATACCAACGGTTCTTTTCTTGCGGGTAGATATCAAATATGCCTTGTTCTTTCAAGGATTTGCCGAGAATTACTTCGGTTGCGATATCTGCAAGGCTGTAGCCTGTAGATTTTGAAAGGAAAGGAACGGTACGTGAAGAACGGGGGTTAACTTCGATAATAAATACATTTTCGTCTTTGTCAACGATAAACTGAATGTTGTAAAGACCTACAATGCCAATACCGAGACCCAACTTTTTAGCATACTGCAAAATAGTACCTTTAACCTTGTTAGAGATACTGAA
>CAYQFW010000191.1:0-573 GCA_964416955.1 uncultured Ruminococcus sp. | reverse complement strand
AAACGCTTATTGAGTCACCGCTGTGAACACCTGTGCGTTCAACAAGTTCCATAATACCTGGGATAAATACGTCTCTGCCGTCGCAAATAGCGTCAACTTCGACTTCTTTACCCTGAATGTACTTGTCAACAAGTACGGGGCGGTCTTCGTCGATTTCAACCGCGGTTTTAAGGTAGTGTTTTAACTGTTCTTCGTCAGCAACAATCTGCATAGCGCGTCCGCCCAATACGAAAGAAGGACGAACAAGCACAGGGTATCCGATTTCTTTAGCGGCTGCAAGACCGTCTTCAATTTTGGTAACAGCCTTACCCTTTGGTTGCGGAATATTAAGCTCGCGAAGGATTTTTTCAAAGCTGTCACGGTTTTCAGCGCGTTCAATAGCATCACAGTCAGTACCGATAATCTTAACACCGCGGTCTCTTAGCGGTTCTGCCAAGTTGATAGCGGTCTGACCGCCTAAAGACGCGATAACACCCTCGGGCTTTTCAAACTCGATAATATTCATAACATCTTCGGGGGTAAGCGGTTCGAAATAGAGCTTGTCAGCGGTTGTATAGTCGGTAGAAACAGTTT
>CAYQFW010000190.1:0-3026 GCA_964416955.1 uncultured Ruminococcus sp. | reverse complement strand
CTTCTTGGCACTTTGCTTCCCTCCTTCATAATGATGATATCATAGGTACTCGAGTTGACTTCCCCGTGGCACCAAGCAGGCTATAATATAATGAATAGTGAAAAATGAAGAATGAAAAATGAAAAATTTCGGTGTCGGCAAAGCCGACCAATATAAATCGTGCCGTAGGCACACCTTAATTATTCATTATTCACTATTAATTATTCATTTATATATAAGCCGCTGCTTGATTTAACAGCAGAGATTAAGTCTACTAAAATTATTTTGCACCTGCTTTTGGACGTTTTGCACCGTATTTTGAACGGCTCTGCATTCTGTTTGCAACACCCTGAGTATCAAGGCTTCCGCGTACGATATGGTAACGTACACCAGGTAAGTCCTTAACACGACCGCCACGAATGAGAACAACGCTGTGTTCCTGCAAGTTGTGACCGATGCCGGGGATGTAAGCAGAAACTTCAATACCGTTTGAAAGACGTACTCTGGCAATCTTACGAAGAGCAGAGTTAGGCTTCTTAGGTGTGGAAGTCTTAACCGCTGTGCACACGCCGCGTTTCTGCGGTGAATCGTTATCGGTAAGTTGGCGCTTCATTGAGTTATAGCCCTTTAAAAGAGCAGGAGCTTTAGCCTTCTTTTCGATAGTTTCACGACCGCTACGAACCAATTGGTTAAAGGTAGGCACTACTGAATCTCTCCTTTCTTTAAAACTTGTGAAATTACTGCAAAACATAATTTCGCATAATAATTCACGTTAAGACATTTTATCACAAGAATGCAAGAATGTCAAACCTTTTTTTGAAAAATACAAAATATTTTTAGATTGACTTTATTTTACGAATGCAGTAAAATAGGTATGAAAAACAATTTATATTTAGGGAGAACGAAATGGCAGGAATAATTTCCAATTCGGTTATTAAAAGATTGCCGAGATATTACAGGTTCTTGGGCGAGTTAAAAGCTTCGGGTGTGACCAAGATTTCTTCGCGCGAGTTATCTGAAAAAATGGGTCTTACTGCAAGTCAGATAAGGCAGGACCTTAACTGCTTCGGCGGTTTCGGTCAACAGGGCTATGGTTATAATATTGACATTTTACAGGAAGAAATTGCATATATTTTGGGTCTTGACAAGCCTAAAAGCGTAATTCTTATCGGTGTTGGTAATTTGGGACGCGCTGTTACAATGCATATGAACTTTGAATCTAAAGGTTTTCACCTTGTAGGTCTTTTCGATGCCAAAGAATCTATCGTGGGGCAAATTGTAAAGAATCAACCCGTAAGAAGTATTGACACTCTTGACGAGTTTTGCCGTGAAACTTTACCTAAAGCGGCAATACTTTGTATTCCGAAAGAAGCGGCTGAAAAAATTGTAAATCAGCTTATGAAACTCGGTGTTAAGAATTTCTGGAATTTCAGCCACTATGATATCGCGGTTAATAACCCTGAAGCTAAGGTTGAAAATGTTCATTTGGGCGACAGCCTTACAAGACTTTCTTATAAAATGACAAATAAATAATCTGTGATGCATAATTAAAGGGCGACCAAGCGGTCGCCCTTTTTATGAATATTTTGTTATTTTATTGGTTTTGGATTATTTGTTTTTCCTAATATATAATCTGTAGAAGTGTTATAGAAATCGGCAAGTGCTAAAACAAAATGTGTAGGGATTTCTCGTTTGCCTGTTTCATAATTGCTGTAAACTCTTTGGTCTATGCCAAGGAAAGAAGCAACTTCTTTTTGAACCAAATCTTTATCTTCCCGTAAATCTTTAAGTCTGGGATAATACATACATCATCACCTCATAATGTAAGTATACGTACTATCAAATAATAGTAAAGTATGAATAGGTGAACGCTATGCTAAAGAAAACGGATATTAAATAGAAAGATACTTGCCCGATTGGGATAAATATGGTAAGAGTGCTGGACCAAAAAGAAATGAAATAATGGCTGAGTTATGTGATTATGTAATTTGTTTTTGGGATGGTAAAAGCAGAGGTACAAAATCTATGATTGAATATGCACAGAAAAGAAAAAAGCAAATAAGAATAAAGTGTATTGATACGTAAAAATACATTGTAGTCCTTTTATATTCACGTTTTCTACGGATTGCGAGTAAGTTACTTCATTGTCGCTCGTGCCGCGACAGGCACTTCCTTTCTTGTGTAGCGAAAAGAAAGGAAGCAAAGATTCGCTTAAAGGGGGAATTTCGATTTCCCCCTTAGGTGACGGATTATATTATGATAAAAAAGCCGACGAAGAGTGAAAACTATGTTTTCAATTCGTCGGCAACAATGATATTATTTGGAAATTTTTTCCGTCACCATATCCCCAAAACGACAAGGGCTTTGCCCTTGACCAAGGTGTACTATTTCTTCTTTTTATGGATATTTCTTATAGTCTTTTTCGGTTTTTTGTATGTTTGTGGATTGTTTTTATCGGGAGCGGCAAGGCAGTTTTTACCTGTGCCTATAAGGTCGAAGCGTTTAGCCTTTTTAAGTGCCGAGAGTACTAACTCGCGGTTTTCGGGCTTAAAATATTGAAGAAGTGCGCGTTGTTCCGCTTTTTCCTTAGGCGTTTTGGGAACATAGACCTTTTCCATAGTATTTGGGTCGAGCTCTGTGTAGAACATACAGGTTGAAACAGTGCCTGGTGTGGGGTAGAAATCCTGCACCTGTTCGGGATGCAGATTGTTACGTTTTAAGAAAAGTGAAAGTTCAATAGCGTCGTTTATAGTGCTTCCGGGGTGGGAAGACATTAAATAGGGCACTAAATACTGCTTTTTGCCTGCCGATTTTGTAAGCTCGTAAAAGCGTTTTTTAAACTTGTTGTAAACTTCAATTTTCGGCTTGCCCATATATTTTAAAACATTGTTTGAGCAATGCTCGGGC
This sequence comes from uncultured Ruminococcus sp., assembly GCA_964416955.1. Lineage (GTDB taxonomy): Bacteria > Bacillota > Clostridia > Oscillospirales > Acutalibacteraceae > UBA737. The sequence goes on along the minus strand of CAYQFW010000190.1, from coordinate 140 downwards.
GCTACCTTTAACTGACCGCTTGTGTGGTGGGTGACAAGCTCTTTGAAAAAGCTTTCGTCGGTGTCGGCTATAAGATAGTCAAAACGTATACCCGAACGGATAAACACCTTTTTAACCTTTGGAAGTTTTCTAAGCTCGCG
>CAYQFW010000189.1:0-3029 GCA_964416955.1 uncultured Ruminococcus sp. | reverse complement strand
CGGCACTCCTCAGGAAGTGTTTAACCACCCCTACAACCTGTTCGTCGCTGGCTTCATCGGCGCACCTCAGATGAACTTCTTTGATTCCAAGCTGCTGAAGAAGGACGGCAAGTACGCCATTGAGCTGCACGGCCACGTTGTCGAGCTGAGCGAGGAGAAGCAGGCTGCCCTGGCTGCTAACAATGTTGCAGAGCAGGCGATCACTCTGGGCGTCCGTCCTGAGCACATCACCCTGGGCGATGCCGGCGTAGAGGCTGAGATCGACGTGCACGAGCTGATGGGCTCCTCCGTCCACCTGCATATGAATGCTTACGGCAAGGATGTCGTCGCTGTCGTTTCCACTATGGATATGAGCGAGGCCGAGGTTGCTGCAATGAAGTCCGGTACTACCGTTACCTTCGACTTTGGCGGCCACAACTGCCACGTGTTCAGCAAGGACACAGGCATCAACCTGGAAGCTTAAGTTACTTAATAAGAAAGCCTGCGAACCTCGGTTCGCAGGCTTTTTCGTTTGCGCTGTAGGGGCGATTTACGAATCGTCTGTATTGACAATAAAATCATTTTCAGATGCTCTGCGGTTTAGATGTACGCGTATTTTCTGAAGTGATTCACTGTCGCATGCATAGCCCTTTCCGTTAATGACAAGATAATCACCATAGTCAAAGATTTGTAGCTTTTCGCCATTGTCAAAGCGAATTTCTGTGAGCCAGCCTTTATTTCCGAGGATTCCCGGCAGTTCCTTGAAAGGGATTCCTGTTTTGCCTAATTGCGCACTTTTTAAAAGACCTGCAAGCTCTTCGCAACTCTCTTCCGCGTAATAATACACTGCTGTGTGCTTTCCGTTTTGGAGCCGCATCCTGGCGATCCAACAGTTCTCGAAGTCATAATTTTCAATAGGCGGCCTGGTATCAGCTTTTGGCCAAAGGATATAGGCAGCGCAGCCAACTATACATATCACAATCGACGATAAAATCAGCCATTTTCTTTTCAATTCTAAACCCCATCCTCTCATTGTGTCCAGTATTTACAGGTTCCTTCATACAATACCAGTGTCAAGCCATTATCGACATCATAATACACAGTTCCGACAGAAGGCACATAGGTGGCTGTGCAGAACCCTGTATCTGGATCCATTATAAACAAAAATCCACCAGTGACATGGATTCCGTAAATTACTGCTGCGTGACTACCAGAGTATACTTCATCAATTTGCCAACTAAAGGTTCCTATTATTGGATAACCATTTTGAATGTTATAAAGTATGGTGGGGTCGGAAGGAATTTGGTATCTATGCGTATATGTAATTCCATACATAGCCAATACATCGTCCATTTCATCAAAAGCTATTCCTCTGTTATAGTTTTCAAGGGTATATGTATTAAACCAATTTACGGCAACATTGGTAGCAGTTACGGTAGTATCTAACAAGTAGCTCAATATACTCGCCACACAAGCGGCCCAGCACATATTCGACACTCCACCTTGTAGGGATGGCGGATTTTGGGTTACAAAGGGAACATCCAATATATAATGGGTTGGATAACGGGCGTTGTTATTTATGGTTGTATAGCCTAAGTGATAAGATGCATCAATGGAATGAAAGTTCATCGGAGCTGATTCTATATCTTGCACATCATTAAGAATTGATCTTCCTGTAATAGATTCGGAAAAACTATCAAGTAGATAGAGTTGCGTTCCGTCGTAAAGATAGCTTGCAGTTGCGTCGTAAATAATTACGAATGACATATGGGGAACTATAATCTCGTTTACTTCGTCCACAAGTGCTGTTGAGAATTGATAAATACCTTCTGCGGTTTTTACAACCCATCCAATTAAATTATTTAGATGGACTATGGGAATTAATTCTGAATTATAGGAAATGCCGTCGCTTGTGTACTCGTAGGAAAAAACCGAGTTTGAATAGCTTAATTCCTCGAAATCAACATCAGACAGGCCTAATTCATTTTTTATACATTCCGCAGCGTTCAATGCAGAAATTATTCTATCTCTATCTTCATTATCATCAGCAAAAGCAATAAAACTTGCAGAAAAAAGTTGCAAGGAATATAAAAGTACTACTAATAACGCGGTAATCTTTTTTTTCTTCTTTAACATAGTCTAACCTCCTATCTGCACTAACGATACCTGCTCTCTAAAAATAATAGCGCATAGACTGCTCTTCTACAGATACAATCTATGCGCAAATCAAATGATTCTTAATCGCCCTTTCCAAATTCCGAAACTGTCGAAGCATAGTACGCACATAGATTCTCTCTTGAATAAAATAATGTTGCACATACTCAACACCTCTATTGGTAATTTTTACATAAATACAATAACATATATAGTATTATTTGTCAATATCCACAACGGGTTTTGCAAATTAACGCAATAGTGGAAGAATTGTGCAATTAGAATGCAGGGGAGACATAGTATGCCTCTGGTAATTTTCTAAAGCGAGTGCTTATGATTGTTTTCGAGAGGGACAAATAGACCTCACCCACAAGGTGCGGGATGCAGAAAGTTAAAAAATGAACCTTTTGTGTTGATTTTTAGGTTGCCCCCGGGGGCAGATGATGGTATAATTCCCTTGAGAACGACTTTGAAAGGGGAATGCCTAAGTTTATTCTGGCACCCAAGTCCGGTGGCATAGCTTACCAAAAGGCCGCAGAGATTTTTCGCGACCTGTATGCCCGTGTCACCGGCATAGAGCTTTCTGTCAAGAATATCCCCAGCGACACCGAGGATATGGTGGTCGTCGGCGCAGACGATGTGCAGCCCTTTGCCAAGGTAGCTGGCGGATTCCCTGTCCGCAGCGGCACCGACGATTACTGCATCATCTCCCAAAAGGAGAGTGGGCGAAACCTGCTGTTCATTGCCGGTGGCCGTGGCCGTTCTGCCATCTACGGTGTGTACGATTTCTTTGAACGGCGGGCAGATTGCCACTATTTCTGGGATGGCGATGTGATTCCCCATAAGGACAGCATTGATATTACCAATATCAATGTGGCGGAAAGCCCTCTCTTATG
>CAYQFW010000188.1:0-3062 GCA_964416955.1 uncultured Ruminococcus sp. | reverse complement strand
GGGTTATAAAAGAAATCCGTAACAAGATTCTTTTTACCGTTCTTATTCTCATTGTTTTTCGTATAGGTTCGGTAATCCCTGTTCCTTTCATTGATGTAGCTGCTTTGAGTGCTGCCAATGAATCGGGCACAACAAATCAATTTTTTAGTTACTTGTCAATTTTGACAGGCGGCGGTTTGGAATACGGCGCAATCTTCGCTTTGTCGGTTACACCGTACATCAACTCGTCAATTATCGTTCAACTTTTAACTGTTGTTTTCACAAAACTTCAGGAATGGTCCAAAGAAGGCGAAGAAGGACAGAAAAAGTTGGCACAGCTTACCCGTTGGTGCACAGTCATTTTGGCTTTAATCCAGGGTTTTGCATATTTTATTTATCTTAAAAACAGCAGATATTTAAGCGTTACTTCCACAGCTGCAATCTGGTTTGCGGGTTTTGTTATCGTGCTTGCGCTTACCGCAGGCTCTGCGCTTGTAATGTGGCTCGGTGAACGTATTGACGAAAAGGGCGTTGGTAACGGTATCTCTATGATACTTTTTGCAGGTATTCTTTCTCGCGGCCCGCAGGCGTTTAATGTTTTACTTGCTAACTGGAGTTTAGGAAGTAGCAGTAAAATTGCTGTTATTGCGATTGTGCTTATTTTCCTTGCAATCGTAATGTTCGTAGTGTGGATGACACACGCAGAACGCAGAATACCCATTCAGTACGCAAAGCGCGTTGTTGGTAACAAAATGTACGGCGGTCAGAACACTCATATTCCGATTAAGGTTAATATGTCTGGCGTTATGCCCATCATTTTCGCTTCATCTATCTTGATGCTCCCGACAATGATACTTTCTTTCATGAAGAACACAACATCTTCTGTGTATAAGATTCTTTCGCTCTTCAGCGTTCAGGGTACTTTCTACGCAATCGTTTATTTCGTGTTGATTATTGGTTTTGCATACTTCTATTCAACAATCCAGTTCAACCCTGTTGAAATGGCAAACAACTTGCGTAAAAACGGCGGCGCCATTCCCGGTATTCGTCCGGGTCAGCCGACATCAGATTTTATTTCAAAGATTTTGTCAAGAATAACACTATTGGGCGCATTGTTCTTAAGTGTTATCGCAATCCTTCCGATTATCGTCGGTAATGTTGGTAAGATTAACATTTCTTTGGGTGGTACTTCACTTCTCATTATGGTTGGCGTTGCGCTTGATGTTGTACGCAGCCTTGAATCTCAGATGATGATGCGTCATTATAAGGGATTCCTTGATTAAGGTGAATGAAATGAAATTGATTCTTTTAGGCGCTCCGGGTGCCGGTAAAGGCACCCAGGCGGAAATTATTTCCGAAAAGTATAACATTCCCACCATTTCAACCGGTAACATTATTCGTGCTGCACTTAAAAACGGTACTGAAATGGGACTCAAGGCGAAAGCCTTTATTGATGCAGGAAACCTTGTTCCCGATGATGTTGTAATCGGCATTATTAAGGAACGCCTTAGTGAGAATGACTGCCAGAACGGTTACATTCTCGACGGTTTCCCCCGCACTATTCCCCAGGCAGAAGCGCTCGATGAATTAGGCTTTGATATCGACGTTGCACTCTCTATAGAAGTTGCAGACAGCGAAATTGTTAAGCGTATGTCAGGAAGACGCGTTTGTGAGAAGTGCGGTGCGAGTTATCACACCGAATACAAGAAACCCCAAAAAGACGGTGTATGTAATTTCTGCGAAGGTAAGCTTGTAATCCGCAAGGATGACGAACAGGAAACTGTTCTTAATAGACTTAATGTCTACCACGAACAGACCGAACCTTTAAAAGATTTTTACAAGTCTTGCGGTAAGCTCTTGATGGTTGAGGGTCAGGACGAAGTTAAGGATACAACCCGTCTTGTACTCGGCGCATTGGGGAACATCTAATGGTAGTGCTCAAAACAAGCCGAGAACTCGGCATAATGAAAGAAGCCTGCTCTATAGCGGCAGGAGCACTGCAAACAGTAGGCAATGCGGTTGAACCAGGTATAACTACCGCCGAGCTTGACGCTTTGGCAGAAAAGTATATCCGTTCGCGCGGAGGCGAGCCTAATTTTAAAAATTATCACGGCTTCCCCGCTACCGCTTGTATATCCATTAACAACGAGGTTATTCACGGCATTCCGTCAAAATCGCGAAAGATTTGCAAAGGCGATATAGTAAGTGTCGACCTTGGCGCTAAATTTCAGGGATACCACGGCGATAATGCTGCCACTTTTGCTTGCGGAGATGTATCCGAGGAAGCAAAGCGGCTGATGAGCGTGACACGCGAGGCTCTTTATGAGGGCATCAAAGCGGCGCGCGCAGGCAGTAGAATCGGCGATATCTCGAGCGCGGTTCAGCGGACTGTTGAGGCGGCAGGGTTCTCGGTTGTAAGACAATATGTCGGACACGGTATAGGAACTCAGCTGCACGAAGCCCCTGAAGTACCAAATTTTGGTACTGCGGGACGTGGAATCCGCCTTTTGCCCGGAATGACTCTGGCAATAGAGCCAATGGTGAACATTGGGTCTTATGATGTCAAGGTTTTATCGGACGGATGGACTGTTGAAACTCGAGACGGTTCACTTTCGGCTCACTTTGAGCATACGGTTGTTATCACACCTGACGGACCGAAAATTATGACAATAGTTTGAGGTTGTGTTATGATAGGTAGAATTGTGTGTTCCAAAGCGGGACGGGATAAAGGTTACTTTATGGTTGTAGTAAAAAGCGAAGATGATTTTGTTTACGTTTGTGATGGTAAGGAGCGTCCGCTCGACCGACCGAAGCGCAAAAATAAAAAACATTTGCAGTTTACTAATGCCGTTCTTGAAAACGACAGTTTTAAAACAGATAAACATTTAAAAAAGGCACTTGCGGTGTATAGAGATACCGCAAAATTTAAGGAGGAACCGTAATGTCTAAGCAAGACATGATAGAGCTTGAAGGCACCGTTGTTGAAGCAATGCCTAATGCAATGTTTAAAGTAGAAATCCAAGGCGGACATCAGATACTTGCCCATATCTCGGGAAAGCTCCGTATGAACTTTATACGCATAC
>CAYQFW010000187.1:0-3063 GCA_964416955.1 uncultured Ruminococcus sp. | reverse complement strand
TGTAATGTGTATATAATCATCTTACACCGGTGTATACAATCATACTCTTGACACGATGGTCGCCCCTACGATATGCAATGTAAATTGATAATGTCATTGCGAGCGGAGCGTGGCAATCTTGTGAATATTCAATATATTTCACCAGATTGCTTCGTCGCATACTCCTCGCAATGACACCCCCAACATTTGTTCCTCGACCAAACCACAAAAAAGCGGTTATGAAACTATCCATTCATAACCGCTCCTAATAATATTCAGTTGTGTCTATCACTTAAAATTTCACCTATAATGCATACCGTAAAAACGGCGTGATTTTCTTTCTTAGGGTGTTCCCTGAGTTAATATTTTTTGCAAATACCGAAAACTTTAAGTTTTAAAATTTAAATTGTACATTGGACTCACCTTAACAGTTTATTTGATAAAACGTTTAATACCTTTCATTTTATCACCGCCTGGTGTTATATATATAAATTTTCAGGATTTTATTATTTTTATATGCTTAAGAGTCTAAAATGTTTGAAGGTTGTTTTTGGTTTTAAAGTTTATTACTTCATTGGAATCACGCCTTTCGTTTATTTAAGAAACCTTTCAGGTGGAGTTAACTCTTTCATATTTTTTAGCTCCTCCTTTCTTTTTCTGTCTTCATTATACGGTATAATATACAATTTGTCAAGCAAAAGTTGATAACTTTTGTATATTTTGTAAAAATGTATATTTGTTCACACATTTTCTTGTGCAATATGTTAAAATATACCTGTATTAAAGGAGTGAAAATATGAGACCTATGAATCCACCCCCTGCGGGTATGCGCGGACCTATGCACATGGGCGGACCGCGTGGTTTTTTAACCGAAGACGAAAAACAAAACAAACCTAAAATTGACAAAAAATTGCTTTTGCGAATTCTCAGTTACCTTAAACCTTATAAATGGCAATTTTTACTTGTTTTTGCCGCTCTCATAATATCGGCAGTGCTGGGGCTTTTCCCCTCCATTATAACGGGTAAAATCGTTGACTCAATAATTGCAGACGGTAGTATGCAACTTCTTGTTCAGTTGTTGGTTTTGGCTTTTGTAGTGCTGTCGCTGTCGCAGGTAATAAGCGTTTTAGAGCAATACATAAACTCCTGGATATCGCAAAAAATCATTTTTGATATGCGAAACGAGATGTATGACCATCTTCAGCATATGCCACACGCCTTTTTCACCAACGAAAAACAAGGCGATATTATTACACGTATGAACAGCGACATTAACGGCGTAAGTTCGGTAATATCGGTTATGCTGACTTCGGTTGTTAGTAACATTCTGACGGTAGGAACCTGTGTATTTTATCTTTTCTACACCGACTGGCGACTGGCAATTGTGGGACTTATTGTACTTCCGCTTCTTATCTTCCCAACAAAAGCCGTCGGTAAAAAACGCTGGATGCTGGCAAGCGAAGTTCAGGAAAAAAGCGATGAACTTAACACACAGATTAACGAAACCCTTTCGGTTAGCGGTTCAATGCTTGTAAAACTTTTCACAAAGGAAAAAACCGAATACGAAAAGTTCTGTTCAATAAACAATGAAGTAACCAAAACAACCATTAAAGAACGCCGTGCGGGCAGTTGGTTCCATGTTTTTATGGGTATGTTTATACAGATTGCGCCCTTATGCATCTACTTCGCAGGCGGTTTCCTTATTATGAGCGCAGGTGACAGCGGTCTTACCGTGGGCGATATCACGGTTGTTGTATCTCTTGTAAACCGACTTTATCAGCCTGTGCGGTCATTACTTGATTTGCAGGTTGACTTTATTCGTTCTTTAGCGCTCTTTTCAAGAATTTTTGAATATCTTGACCGTCCTCACGAAATTGAAAACCCCGAAAATCCGCAAAAACCCGATTTGAGCGACAGTTGTGTTGAATTTAAAAATGTTCACTTCTCTTACGAACAAAATAAGGAAATCTTAAAGGGCGTAAACTTCACCGTTCCCAAGGGCAAGATGTATGCCATTGTGGGCACATCAGGTGCAGGTAAATCCACCATTATCGGTATGATTCCCCGCCTTTATGACGCGGTAGACGGCGAAGTCAAAGTCGGTGGGGTTAATGTTAAAGACTTTGATTTATCTTATCTTCGCACCAATATCGGTATTGTAACGCAAGACACCTACCTTTTCAACGGTACAATTTTGGAAAACCTTTTATACGCCAAACCCGAAGCCACAAAGGAAGAAATTGAAAACGCCTGTAAAGTTGCAAATATTTATGACTTTATTATGGCCCTTCCCGACAAATTTGAAACCATTGTCGGCAACCGTGGGCTCAAGCTCTCAGGCGGTGAAAAACAGCGTGTATCAATAGCACGAGTGGTTCTCAAGGACCCGAAAATCTTAATCTTGGACGAAGCCACGTCTTCACTCGATTCAATTTCCGAAAACCTTATAAGCGACGCGCTTAATAACATAATGAAGGGCAGAACGAGTATTGTTATTGCCCATAGACTTTCAACGGTTATTGCCGCAGATAAAATAATGGTTATAGAAAAGGGTATAATAACTGCCGAAGGCAATCACCTTGAGCTTATTGATAAAAGCGAAAAATATAAAGAGCTTTACGAAACCCAGTTCAGAAAAGTTTTAGACTTTGAAAAACATAAAGATATTGACAATGCGCACAAATAATATTAAAATATACAGAGTAAAGGAGAGAATATTATGGCAGAAATGAATAACGAATATAATCCCGATATAATCACCCTTGCCGATGACGAAGGTAAGGAATATTCTTTTGAAGTGCTTGATGCTATTGAAACTGACGACGGCAGATATTTAGCACTTTTGCCCACCTTTGAAGACCCCAAGAAGATGCTTGAAGAAAGCGGAGAATTAGTAATCGTTAAAGTAGGCGAAGAGAACGGCGAGGAATATTTCTACGAAATCGAAGATGACGACGAATACGAAACCATCGCCGACGCTTTTGTAGACAGACTTGAAGATTATTTTGAGATTGATAATAAATAAAGCAAAACGGGCGGAAATTCCGCCCGTTTTATGTGTCTATATAGATTGTTCGTAGGGAC
>CAYQFW010000186.1:0-3107 GCA_964416955.1 uncultured Ruminococcus sp. | reverse complement strand
GCGTTGAAGCACTTTTTTGAATTTAGGAATGTTTTGTTTTAGAAACATAATGATTGTCTCCTTTCGTTAGTAAGCGCTTAATTTTCAGCCGTTAGGCTTACCTACGCCAATTTTACTTTGATTTTTTTGAACCATTTCGGTTCATTGGAATAAAAATACCCCGGTCATATTTCTATGACCAAGGCACCTTGACAATTCACATACATTTGAAATTTAGTTTCCCAGAAGTTATATTGCCCATTCTTCCAGATTTTGTTTTACTTCCTGATTCCATGGAAGATATTTTGTAAAGGCTTCTTCAGACAAATCTGTTTTGGGAAGTTCTTCCAACAGATGCCACAGGTAATGATACATGTTCAGACCATTTGCTTTTGCTGTTTCTACGAGAGAATAAATGACTGCACTGGCATCAGCACCGGCAACTGTATCAGAGAAAAGATAGTTCTTTCTTCCAAGAGCAATGGGTTTGATTTCGATTTCGCTTAAGTTGTTACAAAAACTGCAACGACCGTCTTCCAGATAGGTCATCATATCAGGTCTTCTGTTTTTGATATAGGTAATTGCTTTATCCATTCTGGAACCTTTTGTGGGACGTTGTTTTTCAAACCACGCCCAAAAGCCCTCCAGAACAGGCATTTCTTTCTCGAGGCGGGCGGCTTTTACAGCATCAAAATCATTTTTGTGCTTCTTTTTGATTTCTTTTTCCAAATGAAAAAGTTTATCGATATACATCGCTCCCTGTACTGCAGGCAGGGTGTAATCCATCTTTTTCCCTTTTGGAATGGCATCCAGCAGGTAGCGTCTTACGTGAGACCAGCAAGTAGTGCGTTTGGCTTTCTTAAGCTTATTGTAACCACTGTATCCGTCACACATGATGTAACCTGCGAAGTCTTCCAGGAAGTCCGTGGCTGTTTCACCGGCTCTTGTTGGCGAATATTTGTAAAGAATGATGGGTTCATAACCATCTTCACCGGTTCTGAAAAGCCACATGTAAGATATACTTTCTGCCCTTTTGTTTTCTTCATGGAGAACCTGCACGGTAGTTTCATCAGCCATGATGTAGATACGTTTTAACAAAAGCTTATGAAGATAATCATAAAAAGGGGAAAGAAAACGTTCTGTATTCTGAATGACCCAGTTAGCCAGAGTAGCTCTGGTGACATTAACTCCATTTTGTTTGAAATCTTTTTCAATACGATACAAAGGCATGGCATTGACATACTTCTGGTACATGATCCAAGCAACCGTAGAAGCAGAAGCCATTCCGTGAAGCATGTGTGATTTTCCATCCTTACCCTGAACAATAACAGGCGTTTTCCTGGATGGGGAACATGCCGGACATTTATAATTCTTACTATAGTATTCAACGATCTTAAAAGATGCAGGCTTAAACTTTAATTCCCTGCGAACAAAAGTCTCACCGATTTCTACCAAAGGAGTATTACATTCAGAACAGAAACGTTCTTCTTCCGGGACATCCAGAAATTTCTTTTCTACCGGCAGACCGGCATAGCGGACCTTATCCGAAATGCGTTTTTTACGTGTATCCTTAGTTTCGTCAGCAGTAACTGCTACCGCTTCTTCCTTTTCCAAGCCGAGCAGAGAAACATCCTGTTCCAGTTCCGCTTCGTTGAAGAATGCCATTTGTCCCTCCACGGTCCATGGATTCTTTTCACTGGATTTGCCAAAGAGTTTTTTGATAAGGTAATCGTTCTGCTCTCTAAGGGTCTGAATTTCCTGTAACATGGCAGCTTCTTTTGTGTTGAAATTTTCTATGGTCTGCTGCAAAGAAAGAATGGTTTTATTCAGTTGAATGATCATATCTCCCTGTTCAATGAGACGGGATTCCATAGAATTTTTTGCCACTTTTGTTACCTCAAAACTGTGTTTTTCACTGTCATTATTATATCATTTTTGCGACGTTTTTTATAGTCAAAAATACCTGGGAATGCCGAAAATATCACGTTTTTTAAGGTTATGATGCGGTGCTGTAATCCACTTTTATGGCCTTTGGCTGTTCAATATCCAGACCGGACATTAACCAGTCAAACTCCTGCCAGGTAAGGTTTCTGACCTCAGATTTATTTCTTGGCCAGCGGTATCTTCCTTTGGAAACGGACAGTCTTTTATAAAGAAGCGTGATTCCATCCGGTTCGCGGATGAGAGCTTTGATACGGTCGCATTTCTTTCCACAAAACAGGTACAGGCAACTGGAAGTAACCTTCATGGAAAACTGTTCTTCAATAATGGCACAGAGTCCATCGATTGACTTCCTCATATCGGTGTACCCTGTTACGATATAGATTTCTCTTGCTCCTGAAATATCGCCTAACATCCGGCACCTCCTAATGCAGACAGAACTGTTTTCAGCAGTTCTCTGTCCACACTGTTAAAGACGCGGATATTAATTCCGTGAACATCGATTTCGATTGTATGTGAATTGTCAAGGTACGTTGCAGGTACCACCTGCATTGGTTCCGGTCTGCCGGGATGCAGAATTTCCGGTTCTATATCAATTCGAACCACATCCTGTTTGGGAAGAGAATTCGAAAGGACATCAATGGATTTGCTGCGATCCGGAATCGCATATGCTTTTCTGCGTAGTCTTCCGACTGCACAAAAGAATGTAGATTCCCGAATATCGTGCTGTTTGCACCATTGGGAATCCGAGAGTCCACTGCGGCGGCATTCGTTGATGATTTGGAACCATTCTTCATCAGAACGGCTTGGGCTTTGGTATCTTGCCATAATAGAGATCCTCCTTAATCGTAGTAAACGTATCTAACTTTTACGTCACTTGAGTTTTTGCTCGTAGTAAAAGACTACGAGATGTTGACTCTATTATGGATGATATTTGGTGATTATTCTATTCGGGCAATATTTAAGCGCTTACTTTTTATTAGCTGATTTAGAATATAAGTTAAGAAGAATATTAGCATACGAAAATAAAAATCCAAACTTCTTTAGACAACATATCACCGACATCAAAAATTATCTTCTAAATGAATTAAATGAAAGCAAAAACAATTCATAAAAAGTCTTCTAAAATTACATAAAAATCAATCCACTTTTTGGTGTGACTCTTTTCCAAACATCCTATACCCCTT
>CAYQFW010000185.1:0-3107 GCA_964416955.1 uncultured Ruminococcus sp. | reverse complement strand
AAATCCGACCTTATCATTCTGGCTGCCCGACCCGGTATGGGTAAAACCTCTTTTGCGCTCAATATTGCGCGAAATGTTGCGGTGCAGTCAGGTAAAACAGTTTGTTTCTTCTCGCTCGAAATGACGCGTGACCAATTGGCACAACGTATGCTTTCAAGCGAAGCAGGTATCAAAAGTGAAAAACTTCGCACAGGCGACCTTTCGCCTGATGAATGGACAAGACTTGCTCAAGCGGGCGACCACCTTTCGAAAGCGAATATTTATTTTGACGAGACTTCGGCTATCACCGTTCCTGAAATGAAGGCTAAACTTCGCCGTATGCGTCAGGTTGACCTTGTGGTTATTGACTATTTAGGTCTTATGAAATCTGCGAAAGCGACCGAAAACAGAGTTCAGGAAGTTTCCGAAATTACACGAAATCTTAAAATAATGGCAAAAGAACTCAAAGTTCCTGTAATTGCCTGCGCACAGCTTTCACGTGGTACAGAAACCAAGGGAAAATCACATCGTCCTGCGCTTTCTGACCTTCGCGAATCGGGTTCTATCGAACAAGATGCCGATATCGTATTATTCCTTTATCGCGACACCTATTATGACAGTGAAAAGGGTGATGATGAAGACAGGGCGGACCCCAATAAAGCAGAATGTATCGTTGCTAAAAACCGTCACGGTGAAATCGGCACGATTGATATGCATTGGGACGGTCAGTTTACAAGATTTACTTCGGTGGATGTGTTCAGATAATGAAAGATTTGGTTTTAAAAGCTATAAATCGGTTTTCTCTTTTGGAAAAAGGAGATACCGTGACTGTGGCATTTTCGGGCGGTGCGGATTCTGTTGCGCTTTTGCATATATTGAATTCTTTAAAAGAAGAATTGGAAATTTCGGTTAACGCGGCGCATCTTAACCATTCAATACGAGGTGAGGAAGCCGACCGTGACCAACGCTTTGCGGAAAACTTCTGCAAAACATACGGCATTCCGCTTTTTTGTGAAAAAGAAGATGTCCCAAAATATGCAACAGAAAAACGATTAAGCCTTGAACTTGCGGCCCGTGAACTTCGGTATAGTTTTTTAAATCGGGTGGCTGATGGTAAAATTGCAACGGCACACACGGCAAGTGACAATCTTGAAACATTGATTTTTAATTTAACCCGCGGCACAGCGCTTAAAGGACTTTGCGGCATACCGCCAAAGCGTGACAATATCATTCGACCTGTGATTTTCTGTACGCGTGAAGATATTGAAAATTACTGTGCTGAAAACGATTTGCAGTTTGTTACAGACAGTACTAATTTGTCGGACGATTATTCGCGCAATAAAATCAGGCACAAAGTAATACCTGTGATGAAAGAGATAAATAAAAGTGTTGAAATTGCGGCTGTGAGAACAGCGGTTGCTTTAACACAAGACAATATCTTTCTTGAAAAACACGCAAATGAATTACTGTTTTCTTTAACTAACGAAGACTCATTGACAGTATCTTCGTTCGCTGAATTAGACGAAAGTGTTGCAAAGCGAGTAATAATCTGTTACTTTAAGATTTGCTATCCTGATATTGTTCTTGAAAACCGACATATAAACGAAATTTATTCAGCTTGTATCGGCGGAAAACCGAAGGTGAATTTGCCGAAAAATTTGTATGCAATTGTCGAAAACGGTGAACTTAAGGTTACTGACGGCGGTTATATTTCTGAAGAATTTGCCGTGAGAATTACCGAATGTAAAAATGTTAATAATTTGTTCGCAAATAATCTTATGGATTGTGATAAGATAATAGGCAAGCCCATAGTTCGCACACGTAAAGAAGGCGACAAAATTCGTCTTTATGGGTGCGGATATACAAAAACTTTAAAAAAACTTTTTTGCGAATATAAAATACCGTTAAATGTTCGGGAAAATTTGCCTGTTATTGCGGACGACGAAGGCGTTATTTGGGTTTATAATATCGGTGTTGCACAGCGCGTTGCGGTAAGTGGCAGTACTGAAAAAATGTTTAAAATAGAAATTTTAAGCGGAGGAAGTTTAAATGAGTAACGATTTTAAAGAAATTCTTGTAACCGAAGAGGAAATTAAAGAAATTTGCCAAAGACTCGGCAAAGAAATTTCAGAAGATTACAAGGGCAAGAAGTTATTGCTTGTAAGCGTTTTAAAGGGCGCTGTTGTGTTTTTGGCAGACCTTATGCGCAATATCACTTGTGATTGCAGTATTGATTTTTTGGCAGTTTCTTCTTATGATGGAACAAAAACTACGGGTCATGTTAATTTTAAAAAAGATTTAGACTTAAATCCCGAAGGTTATGACATACTTATAGTTGAAGACATTTTGGATTCGGGCTTAACACTTTCTTATCTTAAAAAAGTGCTTATAGACCGTAATGCTAACAGTATCAAAGTTTGTGCTTTTCTTGATAAACCCACCAACCACAAAGCCGATATCACCGCTGATTATATCGGCAAAGTCGTTCCTGATGAGTTTGTTGTAGGTTACGGACTTGATTATAACGAAAAATACAGAAATTTACCCTTTGTTGCAGTACTTTCTCCTGAAGTGTATGCATAATGGGAAAGGAGAAAACTTTTGAAAAAGAATCTTAAAAGTGTGCTTTTATACATTGCCGTCCCGATTATCCTAATTTTATCAATAACCGCGATTTCGGGTTTGAATAAAAACACAGCTGAAAAAAAGTATTACGAAATTGTTAATTTAATAAAGGATAATCAGGTTTCGGAGTATCAATTGAATTTGTACAGCGGTCAATTGCTTTATACTTTGCGCTCTGACGGAAAAACTTATCGCTATACCGTTGCTGACCCAAGTATTTTTTATAACGATGTTAACGAAAGTGTTATGCAAATTAACGAAATCTATAAAGGCACTGAAATGGTAATCAAGTTTGATTACGAACGCGGCAGCGGAAGTGCTTGGGTGGCAAAATTACTTCCAACTGTTCTTATGACGGGCGGACTTATACTTATACTTTTCTTGATGACCAAGAAAATGAGTGCAACTATGGGCCCCGACAGAACAATGGGATTTGGCAATCCAAGGCGAAAAAGGCTGATAATAAGAAGAGAACAACCTTTGCCGATGTTGCAGGAGCAGAT
>CAYQFW010000184.1:0-3118 GCA_964416955.1 uncultured Ruminococcus sp. | reverse complement strand
AACCATCAGCATAGAAAGCAAACGTGATAAGTTTTTTCTTATGTTTCATCATCCTTTCAAAAATTGGTATAGAAAAAGGCTTCGGTTCCGAAGAACTGAAGCCTTAATCTCTTGAATTGTGTTATCTGCTTAACCGTAATCTACTGAGCCTACCATTACGCAGCAGTACCACCCATACTGCGAACCTTCCCGGTATTCAACACCAATGTAACTGTATTCCGAGCTGCTGATGTAGTTCCAATGACCGCTGGAATTGCGGATCAGATCGGCGATCTTTTTACCCATAGCCTCTGCGTCAGTGCCATAGAATAGTGATAGGTAATCCTTTGATATCATCTCTGGATTTTCCCCCACTTCACACCGTGCATGCGACTTTCATCGCACACGGCGTTCCATCGGTAATAACTTTTGTCAATTTATCCAATCTATCTAATAAAAGAAACTTATTTGGTTTAGATTTTTGCGTTTCCGGCCTTCTCACGATAGTCGTTGACTTTTGCCAATTGTTTCTCATCCAGGTTCAAGATTTTGAGGTAGTATGCAATGGTACTGGGGACTGTGGCATGGATGAGCTTATGTACAGGGGTTAGAATCAGCACCAAGTTTTGGTATTTGTCCGTGCCACCTTTGCCTCTTGGGGTGATGTGGTGACAGTGAATGTCCTCCAATAGCATAAACTCTTTGCCAGTAATTGCACATTTGCCCCATTGGGCAGAGAACAGAGAAATGCGATTGTCCGCATATTCAGCTGTCCTGTCGTATAAGGGTTGCACCATCATTTGTCGCATCAGGTATGTGTTTACACGAAGATTGTCGTGTATTCCTCTTCTGCCCTCTGTGGTATATGGGTTTACTGACCTCTTTTTCGCCATAGGGTTTTTATGCTGCACATATCCGATAGGATAGATAGGCTCGTTACTGCCTGCCACATAGCGTAGCATTGCAGACTTGCCATATCGTTTCCTTTCATGTTCTGTGAGCTGCCGTCCCTTTTTGACTAATCTAATGCTTCTTCCTCGATTAAGCCTGTTGGTAAAGATGGTCATTGCAACTCTGTTAAGGGTTTTGCAATCCAAATTTACATCCGTGGCAATGCAGTAATAATTTTGCAATCCCTCTACCATGGAGTTATACAGGGCGACCTCCTGTGTTTCCGTCTTTAGTGTACGGGGTTTTACCACTTTTTTGGCTTGTTCCGTGAGTTTGGCTTTTGCACTATTTAACTTCTTATCCGATATATGGCTTTTGACCACATATTTATCGGACTGCTTGTGTACCTTGATTTTGAAACCAAGGAATTCGGAATACCTGCGTTTGACATTGACAACTCTTGTCTTTTCCGGGGACACCTCCAACCGAAGCCGCTTTTTCAGCCATTGCGTAACCGCAGCAAGCGTTTTTTCCGCATCGGTCTTGGTTCGGCAGAAAATTCGGAAATCGTCTGCATAACGGACTATGAACATTTCTTTCAACTTCGTGTTTTTTCGTAGCCATCGATATCCATTGCTCTTATCTAGTCTATTATTCTCTTTGGCAACTGGTTTCTGGTGGATACTTGCATGAGGATTGTTTTCCCATTGGCTTTCAATCCAGTGATCCAGTTCGTTTAGGACAATATTAGCCAACAACGGGGAAATAATTCCGCCTTGCGGCGTACCCTTATTGGGGAGTACCATACTACCGTCTGGCATACGAATTGGAGCCGTAAGTATTTTTCTCAATACATAAAGGAGTTGTTTGTCCTGTATACCCATTGCCCAAATCTGCTTTATTAATTTGGAGTGGTTCACCTCATCGAAGAACCCCTTAATGTCGAACTCAATGACATAGTGCAGGTTGCTGAGCTGCAATCTGCCTTGGGTTGCGGCGATAGCTTGTTCCACGCTTCGCATAGGGCGAAAACCGTAACTGTGTTCGCTGAATTTCGCTTCACAGATGGGTTCCATGATTTGCTTGATACATTGCTGTATCAGCCTGTCCCACATACAGGGTATTCCAAGGGGACGCATGGAGCCATTGGGTTTTGGGATTTCCTTTCGTCTTACAGGTTTAGGGCGATAGCCCCATTTTCCGTTGATGATAGCACGAGCCCTGCCCACCAGTTCTTCCGGCGTTAGTTTGCCGATGTCATTGATGGTCAGATTGTCAGTTCCCGGTGTCTGGCTTCCGGTGTTGGCTTTAATGTTTCGATACGCCAAGAGAATATTGTCCCTTGACAATATCAGATCCATTAAGTTTGTAAACTTTTCACCGTTTTTACTGCGAGCGTACAGGTTGTCTAAGGTTTCCTGCATACCGTAGTATTCCGAGTGACGGAGTGCTTCTACACAAAGGAGTTTTTCTTGTTTCTTAGTAGACATTAGGCATCACTCCTTTCTTGGGGAGCGAGCTTTTTGTTCGTACCCGAAATCCTAATTACGATTGGTAATTGACTTTTTGTTACTATCGACTTGAGGCCATCCCTCCATTCCCATTACAGGAACTTCATAGGTTCGACCTCTGCTTTTCAGCACCGATTCAGCAGCTTATTTTCTTCGTCCACTTATTTCCCAATTGAAAAACCCGGTACCTTTCCTCGTTCCGATAGTCCTATCTGTACATATACTTTTAGGTGCTTGCTTTAGGCCTGTTAACTTGAATGTGCCTTTAACACATTATGGGTTTTCATACAGGCTATTTTTACTTACCCACATTAACTGCGATTTCTCGCAAAAGTGCATTTCTACACTCCCTGCGTTTAGACCCGTACATTCGCAAGTTCGTCAGTCCTTTCGGACATTCTCACCAATGAGTATTTTATAGACCCCCGACATATAGGTAGCACCATCCACCGCTGGACAGCTTTCCACATCTTTAACTGTTTGGGCTACTCTCTGCCGACTTCACCGAGCTTCTGACTCGTCAGCTTTTGCTTACATAAGCCAGTCGGAGTTTAGGGAAGGCGTTTCCGGGCGTTACCCCATCATTCCACCTTTTGGATTATCAGTTCTCCCAATAATTGAAAAAACTTTCGTTTCGTTCTTTTATTAGTGCCTTAGCTTTTCACTAAGGAACGAGTCGCACAACCTGCACAGATTGCTTCTGCGGAATCCGCTTCCCAATAACTGTTGCTGGCATC
>CAYQFW010000183.1:0-3130 GCA_964416955.1 uncultured Ruminococcus sp. | reverse complement strand
AGGTCAGAGTATCGATTCAATCGCTGTAAGTGAAGACGGATATATCTTTGCTCTTGATACAGGTCACGGTAAGATTTATCTTTACGATAGCGAATGTAACCTTATGTCTGCATTCGGCGGCGGTATCGGAAAAGGCGACCAGTTAGGTATATTTAACAAACCTGTTTCTGTTACATTAAACGGAACAGATTTGTTGGTGGCAGATGTTAACAGCGCTTCGTTCACGGTTTTCGAATCTACCGAATATGGTGACTTGATTCGTGAAGCACAAACACTTTATCTCAAAGGCGACTATGACGACGCAGGTGATTTGTGGGAAGAAGTTCTTTCACAAAACAGAAACTGCCAGCTTGCATACCGCGGTCTTGCAATGGTTTATTACAACAAAGGTGACCTTGATAAAGCGTTAGAATATGCAGAGATTGCCTGTGACTATTCTGTTTATGATTTGGCATGGAATAAGATTATTTCTCAATTTATTGCTAAATATTTCGCTTGGATAGTTTTGGTTATTGTTATAATTGTTGTGGCAGCAATTATTTTTTCCAGATATTTGCGCAAGCATGATAAAAAGCTTATTACAAATCCAAGATTAAAACTTCTGTTCCAAACGCCGTTCCATCCGTTTAGCAGTTTCGATGATTTGAAATATAAACAGATGGGTTCTTGGCCGATAGCTATTGTATTAACAGTTTTGTTCTACATAGCTTCGGTTCTTAACGTAACTTCTACCGGTTTCTTGTTCTCTAACACGTTGTTGCGTAATTATAACTCTATGTTTACGCTATTCGCTACAATGGGCTTGCTGGTACTATGGTCAGTTTGTAACTGGTTGGTATGCTCTATGTTTGAAGGTAAGGGCTCGTTCAAAGATGTTTATATTTCAACATCATATTGTTTGATGCCGTGGATAATCTTCCTTTTCTTAAAGGTCATTTTAACCAACTTCTTACCTTTGGCAACTGCAGGTCTTATCGGCGGTATAGAAACTGTAATCTTAATTTACACTTTCTTCATGCTGGCAATTGCAATGATAAAGGTACACGATTTTGATTTCTTCAAATTCCTTTTAACCAGTATTGTTGTTTTGTTCTTTATGATTTTGGTGGTATTCGTAATTTTGATGTGCGGAATTCTCGCAGAACAGTTTGTTTCCTTTATTGCAGATATTTATGAAGAAATTGTTTATAGATAACGGGTATTTGGTACTCTTAAATTTAAAGGATTGGTGATGCAAATGAAGATTAGCAAAAAGCAAATACTTCGCGTTGTGGCTTTTGTTATGGCAATTTGCTTGATTTGTGCAAGTTTTTCAGGTTGTGGAAAAAGTGCAACAGTAACAAATGCATACAGAAGTATTAGCGAGTTTATTTTAGAGTCTCAAGTACTGGCTTCAAATTCTGATTATGAATTACAGTGGGACAGCGATGCCAAAGCGGTTTTGTATAAAAATAAGGACGGCGCGTATTGGTCTGATATTTTATACGAATCATATTTAGATGGCAGTATTGGTACAAACGGCAGCAGTCCGATTTCAATCACTGTTTTTGATACCAAAACACTTGAATGGAACGTTATAAGCAGTGCTTCACAAATGGGCACCGCCGGAAATATTGTTTGCCGACAGATTGATAACGGCATTCGTGTAACATATTTCTTTGAAACCTATAGAATTGCGGTTCCTGTTGACTATGTGTTAGAAGACGATCATATTAATATAAGCATTGACACTTCTAAAATTTTGGAAGACGGAACAGATTATAATTTGGTTTGCGTTTCTTTAGGACAGAATTTCTGCAGCGTTAAGAACAGTGCAGAAAATGCTTATTTAGTTGTTCCTTCGGGTAACGGTGCTGTAATGAATGCAGAAGAAACCGCACAGGGTACCTTGTCATACTCAGCTCCTGTTTATGGCCGCGATGTTGCATCACGCGTTCCTATGTCTTATAAAGACGATCAGGAAGCACGCCTTCCGATTTTCGCTTCTTTCGGTGACGGAAAAGGTATTTTGGGAATAGTTGAGCAAGGTGAAGGTTCTGCAGTAATCAATGCAGAAGCTGCAAATAACAGAACAGGTTATTCCAGTATTTATGTTGATATGTACGTTCGCGGATATGATACATTTATGAAGGAATATTACGGTCAGAATATATTTTCTTCAACCAAGCGTGTTAACGAAGATATTTCGGGTCAAGTACTTTCTGTTTCATATTATCCTTTATATGACGAAGATGCAGATTACAGCGGTATGGCTAAAAAATATCGTTCATATCTCATAGAAAACGGTCAGTTAGAAAAGGGCGATACGAACACATCACCTTATAGCGTGACCTTCCTTGGCGGTACCAACACAACACAATCATTCTTTGGTATTCCTTATCAGAGGATTGATACTTTAACCACATTTTCTCAGGCAAAGACCATTCTTGAACAGCTTAAAGCCGATAACGGCATTTTACCTGAAGTAAGACTTTTGGGTTATAGTGATAACGGTTTGCGTGCCGGCACTATCGCAGGTGGCAGTAGTTATCCTTCGGTCTATGGCAACAAAAAAGAACTTGCTTCATTGCTTGAATATTGTTCAGATACAAATCTTTTCTTGGATTTTGATATTGTTAACTATACTGAATCGGGTAATGGATTCTCGTTGAATTTAGATGTTGCAAAGACTGCTATTATGTATAAAGCAGAAAACTTCCCGACATCACCCACAAGAGTTAATGATAAAGAAAACTCTTATTATATCCTTGGCAGAGACAATTTGTTCAAAGCCTGCGCGAAGGCTTTGAAGAAAGCAAATAAATATTCTGCTAATGCCGTAAGTTTTTCATCATTAGGTTCAAGCGCTTATTCTGATTATAGCGACAATAAGTACATTAACCGTAACGGAATCGAAGAAGATGTAGCAGAAATTATTGCTTCTGTAAAGGAAAACGGTTATGTTACTGCTGTTGCAGACGCTAACGTATATGCGGCTTGCGCTGCTGATGTTTTGTTTGATACAACAGCAACTTCAGGCGATTACGACGTATTTGATTATGATATACCGTTGTATCAGATGATATTCCATTCATATAAGTCAATGTATTCTGAAGGTGTTAATACATCTACTAACGTTAAAAAAGAAGTT
>CAYQFW010000182.1:0-3171 GCA_964416955.1 uncultured Ruminococcus sp. | reverse complement strand
TCGTCTTTTTTATCCAATCCGAAGGATTGGTATGTAATCACGGCGTAGCCGTGTATGTAATCGCCCTTGGCGTATGTAATCAAGGCGTAAGCCTTGTATGTCCTTTTCTTCGGATTGATTCCATCTGCTCTTTGGCGGCTTGCCTTCTGCGGGCGTTGCCCGCTTTTTTCGTTCTTTGAGTGGCTTTATTTTTTAAGACACAGAACCGTCCCCTATTTTCTCGGAACTGTCCCTTGTCTTTTAATCTTAAAAAATTCGAGCAGTTACCTTAATAGATTCTAAGTGCTGATGATATATAAACCACGCCAACTATAAAATAAATAACTTTTCTTAGGTAATGCCGAAATATAATTGTGTCTTTGATAGAATAAATATATTGCATATGGTTTCTGATAAAAAAGTTATTGCGTGCATTTTCTTCGGCAATTGGGAACTCATTTATAAGGGTGCATTTGCGTTGTTCGAAAAATTTTTCAATATGTTCAAAATCATTTTCATAATTGTTGTATTGATGAAGGCTTAATGGTGTGTGCTTATAAATTGTCGGGATTAAAAATATAGAACTTGAAATACAAATTGCATATGCAATCAATATGCAGAGCCAATTCCAAGGAATAAGTTCGGTACGGATTAAATTAACAGCAACCAATATAGGGGTGATACCATTAATTATAAGTAAAACGAAATGGTTTTTTTCTGTATCATTCTGGAATTCGTTTATTTTTGTGATAATGTTGAAATATTTACAAGCAGGAAGTATGATTTCTTTTTCATATTTTTCGATTATAAATCTGCTTGCATCTTGGTTCAAATCCGTAACCGAGGGTTGGTATAGAAGTGGAAAATGTTTTTTCTCTTGCCAAAGGTTTGTTGTATCAAATAAGAATTTCATCAAAAAAATGATTATACAATGCAATAAGAATGAGGTGAGAACTTTTAATAACATAGTGTTTGTTCCTTTGCAACAAAAAAGTTTGAGCAACCGAAGTTACACACCGAAAAAGCATAACTCCAGTTCTGTTACCACACGTAACTATCCAGCAGACCAACATGGGAGCGCTAAATTAGATAATGCATTTTTGCAAAAAATGATTCCCATATTATTTGCTATTATTTAGTTATTTGTGTTATTTTGATTTTATCATAAAAGGTTAATTTTGTAAATGAAAGAATTTTTTGGTATAAAGTGTTAAAATTTTCATAGCAATGCCATAGAGAAACTCGCGCAGTTGCAGAAGAAAGATCCCAATGTCTTCGAGAGATTTATGCAGCACATCAAGGATCTGTTGGCTAAACTCAGATCCATCATGGCGGATACGAAGTATACCACCGAGTATTCCAAGGAACTACAGGAGATGGAGGATGTTCTCGGCAGATTCTATGAACTTTTTGAGAACATGGCTGTTGATGCGGTGCAGAATTTTCAAAAAGCAAATGGAAAAAGTAATTCGTCATCGGAACAGATAAAATATTCGGAAAAAGATTTTCCTATCGACCGAGCAGTGCAAGACATTGTAAGGAATTCTTTGGCCACCAAAAAGGAAAGCGAAATGCGCACACTTGGTGTTATAAGCCCGGAGGAAAACAAAGGAATCAATCGGCTTTCGAATAGGACGAACAACGACCATTATCGTGGGAAATATACTAATGGCAAGCATTTAGTTTCGGATGCTGCAATCCGGCATATGATGGCAGAACATGGTGATTTTTTGAGAGAATCGTTGCGAGCCCAATTGCCTTTGAAGGAAAACGATATTGCACGCACACTTTCGGCAATCAAGGATAACCGCAGACCAACGGCTTTGATTCCATCAAAAACAAAACAAAATCGCCCCTCTGTTCTTACAAGTTTTGAGGTCAACGGATATACATTATATGCCGAAGAAATAACAAGATCGCTCGGCAAAAATTTACCGAGCGATCTGATTGGGCATACAATGTATAAAGCACCCACTTTGTCGACGGCGGCTGTTTCTACAACAAGTGTAGCGACCCTACCGAGAAGGCAAAATGAAGTGCTCTGTAATTATTATATGCCGAAAAGCAGCAATATGTCAAGCGATTATTTTGTTTCCGATAAAAATGGCGAACCTGCTTTATTAACTTTTCCAGAAAACCAAGGGGTTCCTGTTTCAGATTTATTAAATGGTGGTCTTATAGCACTTTCTTCTAATGCCAATAATTTAAGCGGCAACTTATCGCAGGGATATGTACGCTGTAAAAAGCCGTTTTACATTACAGCGAATAACCGTGTATTCAGTAATTCGGATACCAATGTTTCTGAAAAAATCAAAGAATTGAAGGATCAAGGTTATGATTGCTTTATCTTTGATTATAAAACAGGGGATAATCATTTTGTCGCTGTGGTAAATAAGAGTCAGATCATTGAACCGAAGAATATGAAAGGCGTTTCTTCTCAAGAGACGCTTAGTGCAAATAATATCAAGAAACAGAAAAAGTCGGTTGCAAAGGATTCTAAATCTTTGTATAATGTATCTAATGGTGATTACAGTTCCGTCGCTTGGGTGCTTAACAACGATTTGCTGACACCTGCCGAAGTCAAACAGTTTAACTCAACTCTTGCCGACATAAAGAAGCACAACTACAATCCTTGGATGCAGTTGGATAAAGGTTCTTTTGTCATTGATGTTGGGTCAAAGTTGATATTGACTGAGGGGACGATGGAAAATCCGCATATATTGGATATTTTGTCGTATGTAGAAGACGATAAATATCAATTCGAAATTATAAAGGAGAGTATAACAGATGCCATTAACTTTAGACCGGATAGAGCGAGAAGCAAGTCCGCATGGGAAACCGTTCTTGATTCTTATGTATCACATTACACACAAGAACTTGTTCGACATCATTTCAGAGATTTCTCAACCGCTAAAGGATATGACTTCTACGGAGAAGGAATTCTACGCAGAACTAATGACGGAGATAATTCTCAAGGATCTTCCCCAAAAAGAGATTCTTCGTCAAATACCGATAGTGGTAGAAAAGGTGAAGAGCAAAAAGTAAAGTTCCAAAAGAAAAAACTTTCTAACCGTACCCTTCTTGCCAATGCGCTTCAGAGCGCGATTGACACTTCGAACCAAGAGGGGAAGAATGAACTTGCTATGCTGCGAAAATTCCAAGCGGACGTTGCCAAGTTTGAGGAATTGGAAC
>CAYQFW010000181.1:0-3173 GCA_964416955.1 uncultured Ruminococcus sp. | reverse complement strand
GGTCAAAAAGACGGTCGACACGCTGACCTGTCTTAGCCGAAATAAATATAATCGGTGCGTAAGGCATAAAAGAAAAATCGGTCATAAGTTTTTTGCGGTAAGAATCCATTGTTTTGCCGTCTTTCTGGACTGCGTCCCACTTATTAACCGCTATTATACAAGCCTTACCCTCTTCTAAAGCAAGTCCCGCAACCTTTGAATCCTGTTCGGTAAAGCCATCTTTACCGTCAATCATAATAACACATACATCGGCGCGCTCAATTGCCATTTTAGCACGAAGCACACTGTATTTTTCAATCTTTTCTTCAACCTTACTCTTACGGCGAAGACCTGCGGTATCAATAAAATTATAAGTAACGCCGTCATGCTCAATTTTTGTGTCAATTGCATCACGGGTAGTGCCTGCAATATTGGAAACAATAACGCGCTCTTCACCTGCAATCTGATTAACAAGCGAGGACTTGCCCGCATTGGGCTTTCCGATTATTGCGACATTTATAATATCTTCATCGTCTTCTTCAAATTCGCTTTCGGGGATATTTTCTATAACCGCGTCAAGCAAATCACCCGTGCCATGACCGTGTACCGAAGAAACGGCAATTGGCTCACCAAGACCCAAATTATAAAATTCGTAAAATTCAATCGGCACCTGACCGATATTATCACATTTGTTTACACACAAAACAATCGGCTTCCCGCTTTTTTGAAGCATTGCCGCTACATCCATATCAGCAGCAGTTACACCGCTTTTTAAATCGGTAACCAAAATTATAACCGATGCTGTATCAATTGCAAGTTGTGCTTGAGAACGCATACTTTTAAGAATAATATCATCGGTTTTAGGCTCAATACCGCCCGTGTCGACAAACATCATCTTTTTACCAAGCCATTCGCCGTCGCCGTATATACGGTCACGGGTAACACCTGGGGTATCGTCAACAATAGAGAGTCTTTTGCCGATTATTTTATTAAAAAGTGTGGATTTGCCCACGTTTGGTCTGCCCACAACGGCGACAATCGGTTTTGCCATAACCTACTCCTTTTAAAATTCTTCATCTAAAATTTTACTTACAAGTTCATAACCGTCATTCTCAACGGCGGTAATTTTTACATTGAGTTTTTCAGACAGTTTGCTTATTGTCACGTTGTCCAAAAACATATCACGCTCACTTCGAAGCATTACGGCGGGTATCAGCAATTCTTCGCCTAAATCTTTACCGTTTAATTGCTTTTCAATATCTGTAGCGGTAACAAGCCCTGCCACCGTAATTGAACGACCGAAGTAATCATTCTCAACAGCATAAACCCTACACTCTAAATTATCCCATTTTTTTGACATTTTGTCAACTATTTCCGTAATAAGCGGATAGGCATCTGTTCCTGTAACCAAGGTGATTTTACGCTTTTTATCCAATTTATAATCATTTGTCGCAATAGCATCGGTTGCCTCATTTAAAAGAAGCGACCAAAGACCAACACCGTTTTCAAGCTGCAAAAATTCACCGTAATACGAGGCTTCTGGCATTGTGCGCTCTGCCAATAAATAAAATTCATCCGAAGCATAACAACGACGATTACCATACTTTTTCACGGTTTTATCACCAAAATGATTGATAATATCTATAGTTTTACCTGCATTTTCTTTATCGAAAGCCTTAAGCTCAGGCAAACCTTCGCGGTGCTTTGTAAGACCAACGGGGACTGCCGCAACACACTCCATATTTTCAAGCGCCGTAAGGTCTGCAAGTGTTCTCGCAAGCTCATCACCGTCATTCATTTCGGGCACTAACACTAACTGACAGTTGATTTTTATTCCCGCATCGTTAAAACGGTTAATAATTTCCAAAACCTTACCTGCATTCTTGTTGCGCATCATTTTAACGCGCAGTTCAGGGTTGGTGGTATGAACCGAAATATTTATAGGGCTTATATGCATTTTTATGATACGTTCAATTTCGTGTTCGGTAATATTTGTAAGGGTTATATAATTGCCGAAAAGAAAAGAAAGTCGGGAATCATCATCTTTAAAATAAAGGCTTTCGCGCATACCTTTCGGTAACTGGTCAATAAAACAAAAAACGCACTTATTTAGACAAGAGTGTTTCTTATCCATAAGATAAGTTTGAAAACCTAAACCTAATTCTGCGTCTTCGCTTTTCTTAACCCTTTTTCGCTTAATTTTGCCCTTTTCATTTATAAATTCAAGCAAAATTTTATCGCTGTTTTGATAAAAACGGTAGTCAAGCACGTCCATTATTTCGTTGCCGTTAAGCGACAACAAAGTATATCCGCTTTTAATCCCGCACTTATAGGCAGGACTTCCCTTTTCGACCGACTCAATTATAACCGACATACCAACCCCTCCTTTTAAGCAATGAGAAAAAAATCAGAGAAGGAACTCTCCCTCTCTGATTCCGTTAATAATCTTGCGAATTATTCAGCAACTGCAACAACTTCGCGGTCTTTATACTTACCGCAAGCAGGGCAGAGTCTGTGAGGGCGCTTATAAGCACCGCAAGCGCACTTTACTAAAGTAGGAGCGCTAATCTTCCAAACATTATTTCTTCTTTTATCTCTTCTTGCTTTTGAATGCTTTCTCTTTGGTACTGCCACTGTGGGCACCTCCTTAAATTAGTTATCAAAAATTAGTTATCTAACAATTGGGCAAGTACGGCAAGCCGAGGGTCCATTTCCTTTTCAGGACAATCGCATTTGCCTTCGTTTAAGTCTTTGCCGCATTTTGAGCAAACACCTTTACAGTCTGCTTTGCACAAGTGCTTCATTGGAAGATTTACAACCGTTTCGGTGTAAATAAAATCGTCCAAATCGAGCTTCATATCGGGAACTAAAAGAATTGTATCACTATCCTCACCCTCGATAGAGGTTGCCAAGACTTTATCTACCTCTACTTTTACAGCCGCCGCAGTTGGTTTGCCACAACGGTCGCAAGGCGCGTGGAACTCAAATACAATCTGTGCGCAAAGCCTCACAAGACTTGCCTTGTTGGAGATATTTCCAACCAAATGTACAGGTTTTTTGAGCGGATATTGACCTGCATATTCAGTGGTACTCAAGTCCAACAAATAGTCCACAGGAAGCGAAGCGTTATCATTAACAAAAATACTTTTTAAATCAATAATCATACTTCCACTCCTAATGTCACAATGACTATT
>CAYQFW010000180.1:0-3189 GCA_964416955.1 uncultured Ruminococcus sp. | reverse complement strand
AGACGATTGTTTCAGAAGAAAAGGTTGATAATTATTATAAACTTGTCTGCGAAGCAACCATTCCCGAGGATTATAATTGCGGCTCTACTGCATTTTTTGGGGTGAATTTTTATTCTTTTTCTGAAGGTTTTATTTTTGACCGCACGGTTTATAATAAAAACGACCCCGATAAAACCGAGTGCTTTGAAAGTAATGCGGATTTTTCTTCAGGGCTTGACCGTGTAGCTCTTAATATGCTTTTCTGGGGTGCTGTTTTTACAGGAGATAGAGGCGGAGTTGGTCTTACAAAGTGGACTGATGATACAAATGTTTTGGAAATCACAGATTTCAGCACCGATACAATTGAGCAACTTATAGCGCTATATAACCCCGATGATGGCGATTGGTCTAACGAAGATGGTTTTTCTGTTTATGACAGCGTAGATGATTATCTTGAATATGAGATTACTGATAATGAAGTTACAATTACAGATTGTGAAACATTTATTTCGGGGAATGTTGTTATACCGCAAACAATAGGTGGTTATCCGGTTGTAAGTATTGGGGATATGGCATTTGCAAATTGTAAAAATATTACAAGTATAACCATACCAAACAGCGTGGAAACCATCGGCGCATCTGCATTTTATGACTGTGACGGTCTTTCAAGTGTTGTTTTGCCGGATTCTGTAGTTGAAATTGGTTCGAGAGCATTTGCGTACTGTGATGGAATTGAAACGCTCACTTTATCGCAAGGTCTTGAAGCAATAGGTGAAAAAGCATTTTACAGCAGTTCTTTAAAGAATATTACTATTCCGCAAAATGTTTCAAGTATAGGGGGAGAGGCTTTCTTTGCTTGTTCTTTGCTTGAAACAATTGAAGTAGATGGCAACAACAGTTATTATTCAAGTGATGAAAACGGTATTCTTTATAACAAAGAACAAACGGAAATCATCGAAGTCCCAAATGCTACTACATTAAAAGAACTTGAAATTTCGGGTGTTATTAACTCTATTGCCGACAGGGCTTTGGTTAACTGTGTCAATTTAGAAAAAGTTACGGTTGACACCGCTAATACAAATTTTTGCAACGATGAGAACGGCATTCTTTATAATAAAGACAAAACAGAACTAATCTACTGTCCGCAAAATATTAATTTAAATACTGTTATAATTCCCAACACGGTTGAGATTATTGGTGAATTTGCTTTTGGCGGAACTTCAATTGAAACGATAATTATTCCCAAAAGTGTAAAATCTATAGAAACAGCGGCATTTTCAAAATGTAAAGATACGAATAATGTATACTATCAGGGTTCGCAAGCAGAATCAGAAGAAATATATTTTGCTGCGGTTAATTATCATTTGATGTCGGCTGTATGGCATTATGATATTTGTGAAGACGATAAACACGAATTTTCTGATGTTTGCGATAGCAGTTGCGAAAATTGTGATTGGCAAAGAACAGAAGGAGTGCACAGTTATACGAATTCCTGTGATTCGGTTTGTTCATTGTGCGGTGCAGAGCGTGAAGTTTCACACACGTTCTTAGGTATATGTGATGACACCTGTAATTCGTGTGGCGCGGTACGTACAGCCGCTGAACACGAATATGATAATGCTTGCGATTCCGACTGTAACGGTTGTGGTCTTGTTAGAAGTATATATGACCACAGATATGATAACAATTGTGATGCAGAGTGTAATGAGTGCGGTTATATAAGAGAAGCCGAACATACATACCCTGCCGAATATGAAACCGATGATATAAATCATTGGCGTGTATGTTTGATTTGTGAAGAAGAAATTGCATTCGGAACTCACGAATATGAAAATGATTGCGATTCCGAATGTGATATCTGCGGTAAACAAAGAGCAAATGACCATGAATATGATAATGTTTGTGATGTTGAGTGTAATGTTTGCGGATATTTGCGTATTGTTGAAGGTCACACGGGTGGTGTGGCAACATGTAACAGTAAAGCCGTGTGTGAAAAGTGCGGTGAAGAATACGGCTCAAAAGACACAACGAACCACACGGGAAGAATGGTGTGGCGCGGAAAAGTGACTGCAACTTGCACACAAGAGGGTTATACAGGTGACCAATATTGCCTTGATTGTAACAAGAAAGCAGCAGATGGCAGTGTGATACCTATTGTTGCTCATAAGTATACAAATGATTGTGATACAGATTGTAATGTATGCGGTACAACTCGCGAGATAACACATACATATCAAGAAGCCACCTGCACAGAACCGATAACTTGTTCTGTTTGCGGAGTTACACTTGGCGATGCGCTTGGTCATAAATATGATGATGCCACCTGTACCTTGCCGCAAACATGCAGTACTTGTGACGAAACAGTCGGAACGGCATTGGGTCATGAATTTTCCGATTATTACAGTAATAAAGATGCCACCTGTATTACAGACGGTACAGAAACGGCAATTTGTACTCGTTGCGATACAACAATGAAACGTTATGCCGAAGGCTCTGCTTTGGGACATTCATTTACTCAATACGAATATAATGAAGATGCGACCTGCACGGAAAATGGCACTGAAACTGCGGTTTGTGATAATTGTGAAACAACATACACAAGAATGAAAGAAGATTCAGTATTAGGTCACTATTTTGATTCAGTAACTAATAATTGTCTTATTTGCGGTTCGAAAAAATGCGATATTTATAATCACGATTGGAAAGATGCAACTTGTAAACTGCCAATGACTTGTGCGGTTTGTAAAATTACTGAAGGCGAAGCATTAGGTCACGATTTTGATGAAACCACCCATATCTGTAATAACTGCGGAGCACGCAACTGTGATGAACTCGGTCACACATGGAAAGACGCTACCTGCACAGAGCCAAAGACTTGTGAAGTTTGCGGCGAAACCGAAGGCAATGCATTAGGTCATAGCTTTACAAATTATGTTTCTAACGGTGATGCTACTTGTACTGAAGATGGTACTGAAACTGCTATTTGCGACTGTTGTACTACTACAGTTACAATAGCTGACGAAGGTTCGGCTCTCGGTCATGATATGGCAGAAGCTACCTGCACAGAACCTAAGACCTGTGCAACTTGTGGCGAAACCGAAGGCAATGCACTCGGTCATACCTACAACAATAATATAGTATCAAGCAAATACTTAAAGTCGGCAGCAACCTGCACAAGCGCAGCAGTTTACTACAAGTCATGCGCTTGCG
>CAYQFW010000179.1:0-3190 GCA_964416955.1 uncultured Ruminococcus sp. | reverse complement strand
GGCAACTAATATTTATGATTTAAAGAGCATTGCAAATTGCAGTGCTCTTTTTTTAACAAAAAACACGGTAGAAGTTATATTTACTTCTACCGTGTGATTTTTTGTTATTCTTCTTCTATTATTGATATTGCAAGGTCGGAAAGTTGAATAGTGTCTACAACCGACGGGGCACCTGACATAAGTTCGCTTGAGTTTGAAACCTTGGGGAAAGCGATAATATCGCGGAGACTGTCGCAACCTGCCATTATCATACAAAGACGGTCAAGACCGATACCCATACCACCGTGAGGCGGAGCGCCAAAGCGGAAAGCATCGGTTAAGAAACCGAATTTTTCGTGAGCTTCTTCTTCGGAAAGACCCAAAGCAGAGAACATTTTAGACTGTAGCTCAGGGTCGGTAATACGGATAGAACCGCTCGAGAGTTCGACGCCGTTTAAAACTAAGTCATAAGCCTTTGCAAATACCTTTTCGGGAGCGGTATCGAGATACTGGATACATTCGTCTAAAGGCGAAGTGAAGGGGTGGTGCATAGCATCCCAGTTGCCTGTTTCTTCGTTGTATTCGAAGAAGGGGAATTCGGTAATCCACAAGAAATTAAAGGTGTTGGGGATTATATCAAGGCGTTTTGCAACGGTAAGACGAAGCGCACCAAGAACTGAAAGACAGGTGTTCTTGCGGTCAGCAACGATAAGCACGACGTCGCCCTTTTCGGCACCTACACGCTCTAAGATAGTGTTCATTTCACTTTCGGTCATAAACTTAGAGAACGAGCAGGTGGGGGCATCTTCTACCCAACGGATAAAGGCAAGACCCTTAGCGCCGATGCCCTTTGCTTCTTCTGTGAGTTTATCAATTTCCTTACGAGTGTAAACTCCTGCGGCATTTTTAGCGGTTATTGCTCTGACTGTTCCGCCGTTTTTAACGGTATCTGCAAATACACCGAAGCCGCAGTTTTCTACAATATCCGAAAGGTCTTTTATCTTCATTTCAAAGCGGGTATCTGGCTTGTCGGAACCATAGTCGTTCATAGCCTGCGTATAGGTAAGACGCGGGAGAGGAGTAGCAATATCTATACCTAAAACTTCTTTGAAAAGACGTTTTACATAGCCTTCGCCCAATTTTAAAACATCTTCCATTTCCACAAAAGACATCTCAAGGTCGATTTGTGTAAATTCGGGTTGACGGTCTGCACGAAGGTCTTCGTCGCGGTAGCAACGGGCAATTTGCATATAGCGGTCAAAGCCCGAAAGCATAAGAAGTTGTTTATAAAGCTGGGGTGACTGGGGAAGCGCAAAGAAACTGCCCTTGTGAATACGTGACGGAACAAGATAGTCACGCGCGCCTTCGGGTGTGGACTTAATAAGGGTGGGGGTTTCGATTTCAACAAAGCCGTTTTCATCGAAATAGTCGCGAGTTACCTTTGTTACCTTGTGGCGCATCATAATATTATTCTGCAAAGTTGGACGGCGTAAATCAAGATAACGGTATTTAAGGCGGAGTTCTTCGTTAGCCTTTGTGTCATTAAGAATTTCGAAAGGCGGAGTTTCGCTCTTGCCCAAAATTCTAAGGTCTTTAACTTCAAGTTCAATATCGCCTGTCGGGATTTCGGTGTTTATGGAAGAACGCATACGAACGGTGCCCGCCGCCATTACCACAAATTCACTGCGAAGTGAAAAAGCCTTTTCGAATATATCCTTTTCGGTATTGTCGTCAAATGCCAACTGGATAATACCTGTTCTGTCGCGTAAATCGGCAAAGATAAGACCGCCAAGGTCGCGCTGACGCTGTATCCAACCGCAAACAACGATGTTTTCGCCTATATTATCTTTTCGTAGCGTACCGCAGTAGTGGGTGCGCTTAAGTGAGTTCATTCTATCGAGTTTCAAGATAACTACTCCTTATTTTAAAATAGAATCTGTTAAATTTTCAAGCGCCTTTTTATTAAGCGCTGAAAATAATTCGTCTGATAAATTGTTGAGATTTATTTCGGCAACTTCACCGGAATTCATATTTTTAAGGTTTCCTTTGCCTTGATCTAATTCGTTATCGCCTAAAACAAGGGTGTATAATGCACCGATTTTATCGGCATATTTCATCTGTGCTTTAAGTCCGCGCGAGCAAATATCGGTTTGAACCTTAAAACCGTCAGCGCGCAAAGTGTTGCAAAGCGCGGTAGCTTTAAGGGAAGCATTTTCACCCATAACCGAAATATAAAGGTCGCAAGTAGGAACTTTTGGAAGTTCGGTACCTTGTGCTTCCAAAACCATCATAAGTCTTTCAATACCCATAGCAAAGCCTAAGGAAGCTGTCGGTTGACCGCCCATCTGAGCGATAAGACCGTCATATCTGCCGCCGCCGCAAACGGTACTTTGCGCACCGATATCACCCGACACAAACTCAAAAACGGTGCGGGTGTAGTAGTCAAGACCGCGTACAATGTGGGGGTTTACGGTGTATTTTATATCTGCAGCATCAAGATGCTTTTTAACTTCGGTGAAGTGTTGTTCACATTCTTCGCATAAATAGTCGATAACCACGGGCGCATTTTCGCAGAGTTCCTTACAAATGGGGGACTTGCAGTCTAAAATACGCATGGGGTTGCGCTCTAATCGGTCACGACAGGTAGCGCAAAGGATGTCAATATTATTGCGGAAGTATTCTTTTAATGCTTCCTGATACTTTTTGCGACATTCGGGACAACCGATAGAGTTGATTTCCAAGGAAATTTTTTGGATGCCGATATTGTCGAGTACCTGCTTTGCAAGAGCGATAACTTCTGCATCAGCATTCGGCGATTTTGCTCCCACACATTCAACACCAAATTGGTGGAATTCACGAAGTCTGCCAGCTTGGGGTTTTTCGTAGCGATAGCAACCGCCGATATAACAAACCTTTAAGGGAAGCGGACCGTTAGTAAGACCGTTTTCAAGAACTGAACGGATAACGCCCGCTGTAAGCTCAGGACGGAGTGTTATTGAACGTCCGCCCTTATCGTCAAAGGTATACATTTCTTTTTGAACAACATCTGTGGTATCGCCGACGCTTCTTTTGAAAACTTCGGTATGCTCGAAAACGGGTACACGAATTTCCGAAAAACCGAAAAGACGTGCAGTATCAAGCATTTTATTTTCAACAAACTGCCATTTATAACTGTCTTTAGGTAATATATCGTTAGTGCCTTTTACGGCAC
>CAYQFW010000178.1:0-3259 GCA_964416955.1 uncultured Ruminococcus sp. | reverse complement strand
AGATTTATAAGGTCGTATTTATTAAGACATTTAATCATTTTATCGTGGTCACCTATACCCGATGTAATACCGATATAATCATCTCTTGTAGCAGGGTCAGCCATTTTTGAAAGACGGTCATAAGTTTCGTTCTCAATAACACTTTTAATGTGTGTAAGACCGCTGATTTCTCTGCCCTGACGAATTTCATAAATTCGTTGTTCGGCAGAGTCGATAAGTTTGCCTGAATCTTCGGTATTCTCATTAATGTCTTTAATAATACCCTGTGCTGCAGTAAGTAGGGCTCTTGCATAATAACGCTCACGAATAATCGCAACGTATGTAAGCACATTTGCCGAAGAAGGAACAGTTTGTACCAACTGGGTAAGATATGCTTTACCGCCCGCATCGTCATAAACACCGTCTTTTTTAAGTTTTTCAAGAAGTGATACAAAGTCGATAGTCTGACTGAGTTCATACATCGAAGACATTGCCGTATAAATTTCTTTATGCTGCGGAATGTAGAAATAATCCGTCTTCATCTGAACAGCAATCTCGTTAAGGCATTTAGGGTCAACAATAACCGACCCTAAAACAGCCTGTTCAGCCTCAACCGAATAAGGAAGCCTTGTTCCGTCAAGGTTATAGATAAGTTTTTCGTCACTCATTTTATTATTCCGTAACCTTTACAGTGATTTTTGCAGTAATTCCTGTGTATAACTTAATTTCAGCAGTGTATTCACCAAAGTTTTTAATATCGGGAGCGCTCATTTTCTTACGGTCAATTTCAATTCCGAAAGATTTTTTAATTTCTGCCGCAATTTCCTTTGAAGTAACCGAACCAAAGAGTTTTCCGTTAGAACCTGCTTTCGCAGAAACGGAAACAGTTTTACCTTCAAGTTTTTTAGCAGTAGCATTAGCAGCATCAATTTCTTCCTGTTTGTGATGCGCAGCCGCAGCTTCACGGTTTTTAAGGTCATTTAAAGCAGCGTTATCAGCTTCAACCGCCAACTTTTTCGGAAAAAGAAAATTGCGGGCATATCCGTCCGAAACATTACAAAGTTCGCCCTTTTTTCCGTGTCCTTTAACATCTGCAAGTAAAATAACTTTCATTTTTTAAACCTCCATAATCATTGGTAAAACCATCGGGCTTCGTTTTGTTTTGGTAAACAAAAATCTCGAAACGCCGTCTTTAATCTTAGTTTTAATTGTTGTCCAGTCGCGAACTCTGTGAATATAGCAACGCTCTAAAACATCGCACACAACATCGTTAATCTCGTTCATAAGGTCTTCGGACTCTTTAACATAAACGAATCCGCGGGAAACAATATCAGGTACCGAAACTACTTCACGTGTCACCTTATCAATAGTAACTGTGACAACAATAAGTCCGTTATCAGCCAGGTGCTTACGGTCGCGAAGAACAATACTTCCAACATCACCAACACCCAAGCCGTCAACAAAAACTCTGCCCGCAGGCACGGTTTCCGCCCACTTGATATTCTTTTTAGAAACTTCTATAACCGAGCCATTTATACCGATTATGATATTATCGCTCGGTATTCCCATTTCTTCGGCAAGCATTTTATGCTTTATCAAGTGTTTTTGCTCGCCGTGTACGGGGATGAAGTATTTTGGCTTAACAATGCTCATCATAAGCTTTAGCTCTTCCTGACAAGCGTGTCCCGAAACGTGAACGTCGTACATTCTTTCATATACAACTTCGGCTCCGCGTCTCATAAGCTCGTTAACAACTTTATCAACAAATTTTTCGTTACCCGGTATCGGTGTTGCCGAAATGATTATCATATCCCCAGGCATAATTGCCACCTGACGATGCTCTGAAAACGCCATTCTGTGAAGCGCCGAAAGCGGCTCACCCTGGCTACCAGTTGTTATAATAACAGTTTGCTCAGGCGAATAATTATTTATCGCTTCAATTTCGATTAATACGTTTTTAGGAACGTTCAAATAACCAAGTTCTGATGCAACATTAACAACATTAAGCATACTTTTACCCGAAATCGCAACCTTGCGGTTACAGCGCACCGCTTCGTCGATAATCTGCTGAATTCGGTGGATATTTGAAGAGAAAGTAGCAACGATAATGCGTTTACCTTCTGCTTTTTTGAAAAGGTTTGAAAAAGAACCGCCGACAAGTTTTTCAGAAGAAGTGTATCCCGGTCTTTCAGCATTTGTAGAATCTGAAAGCATTGCAAGAACGCCTTTTTTGCCGAGTTCTGCAAATCTGCCAAAATCAATAACAAAATCATCAATGGGTGTTGTGTCAATCTTAAAATCACCCATGTGCACAACTGTTCCTGCGCTTGTTTTAATTGCAAAAGCAACTGCATCAGGTATTGAATGATTAACATGAATAAACTCAACTTCAAATTTACCGAGTTTTACAACATCACCGGGTTTTACAGTATTAAGTTTTGCGCTTTCAAGAAGTTTGTGTTCTTTTAGTTTTCCTTCAATAAGACCTACGGTCAAACGTGTTGCATATATCGGCACATTAAAATCACGCAAAAGATAAGGTATGGCGCCTATATGGTCTTCGTGTCCGTGTGTTACGACCAAACCCTTAATTTTATCCTGATTTTCAAGAATGTATGAAAAATCGGGGATTACAATGTCAATGCCAGGCATATCTTCGTCGGGAAAAGCCATACCGCAGTCCACAAGAAGCATATCGCCGTCATACTCGTAAAGGGTGATGTTTTTACCGATTTCCAAAAGACCGCCCAAGGGAATAATCTTAACAGGAAGTTTTGGCGTCTTTGGCTTTTTAGGTGCTGTGTTTTTAGGTTTATAGTTGGTTTGTTTTTTTGATTTTTGAGCTTTGTTATTTACGTTCTTAATATTTTTATTCTGTTTCACTTGCTTTTTAACGTCTTTTTTAACGTTTTTTTCGCTCATATATGTCCTCCGTAATAAATTTATGTAAAAGCAATATTTTAATTTTTAGGTAAAATTTTCCCTTATAATATATATCTTTTTATATATTACTATTTTTCGTGTGTTCTTGTCAAGTAGATTATAATAATATTATGGGCAAAAAATGGTATTTATAAACAAAACACATAAATATAAAACGGGAGACATAACGGTCTCCCCCACTGTTAAACATTTTAAAGTTTTATTGTAACTTCTCCCGAAGACAGATATTCTTTTCGACTGTCGAGATACTCAACCAAAAGCCTGCAATTATCATCAATGCCAATTGCTTTAGCAGATTTTTCACCCGATACAGAAATCACCGAAACATCTCTGCCAA
>CAYQFW010000177.1:0-3280 GCA_964416955.1 uncultured Ruminococcus sp. | reverse complement strand
ACCACCTATACAGTCCCCCTCAAAAAAGAGAAGGACGGAAAGCTGCAATGGGAATACACTTATTCCTCCGACGGTCTGACTCTTTCAAAAACGGATTATACAGAGGAGAATCCCATTACTTACACGGTCTATTTTGATGAAAACGGACTGCCTCTCCGTCGCGAATGGACAGTCACGGTAAACGATACCAGAACGGAAAAGTGGCGTGATGATTATTATCTTGACGAGGAAGGAAGAATAATCGAGGAAAAGCGTTATTGCGAGGGTCAGATACAGAATGCATATTCGTATACTTACGAGACCGACGGTAAGATTCAAACGCAAAACTCAAGAAACGTGAAGCAGCAGAATACCATCTACAGGCTTCTTTACGATGAAATGAGAACCCACGTTGGAACGAGATTTTCCCGTTATAACGGAGAGAGCGGATATTATCACGAGGAGAAGACCTGCACCTATGACGAGGCGGGCAGGATACTGACCGAGGAGACTGAATCCTTGAAGGTAACTCATGAATATACCCTGACCTCGGGGCTTGTTACTCAGGAGAAGGTTATAAATGAAAGTGCCGATAACAAGTGGATCTACTATTATGGTAACACCTACGAAAACGGTTGCCTTATCAGAAGGGACTGTCATTATGACGGAGCAATGACGGATTCCGAATATTTTGGCGAGACAGAATATGAGCATTTTTACGACGCAATCGAGTGGGTATTCAGGGAGAGACTGCCATGACGCTTCAGGAAATACTTAACGATATAAAATCAGACAGGATCAAGGATATAATAGTTGACTGCGATATGGGCGCTGACGGAGACGATCAGTTTGCCTGCGGATATGCGCTCGCTTCTCCCGATAAGGTGCGAGTTCTTGCGGTAACCTGCGCACCTTATAATGAAAACAGTCACGAAACAGTGGAATCGGGCAGACAGGAGAGCGCGGATATCATCGCTCATAGTGAGGCAGAGGTAAAATACGGTGCTATTGCGGGATGCCCCGATTATATTACCCGCAGCGGAGGCCCGGTCCCCTGCAGCTGCGTTGATACGATAGCAAAGATCGTCCGCGAGGCGGACGGCCCTGTATATTCCGTTTCCACAGGATGTATCACAAATATCGCAAGTGCACTTGCTATTTATCCCGATATCAGAGAGAAGCTGGTAACGGTATGGCTCGGTCTTGACGGACTTGACAGCACAACCAATACGGGCGAGTATAACTATCATAACGATATCGAGGGCGGAAAAATGTTTTTTGAGCTTTCGGAAAATATCCTTCTCGTTGAGGCGGGCAGGACAGTTGCGCCCTTTTACAGAACCAATGCTCAGATAGCGGAGCAGTATTCCGGCAGTAAGCTCGGTCGATTTCTTGTGGAGAGATTCCACGCCATCGATTGGGCACAGGGACTTTGGGATCTTTGTGCCGAGAGCGTGCTTATACTTCCCGATGCCTGCGAATTCAGAATAACGAACATACCAGTTTTCGATGAAAAGGGAGAGATCTGCGGTTTTAACGAAAGCAAGCAGATGATAAGCGTTAACAAAAACGATCATGTCCGCATCGCAGAGGATTCCAGATTGAGAATAAACGGTCATAACTGATATATATAATACAAAGGAAGGAATCTCCTGCGGGGATTCCTTTTTCTAAGTAAGTGCTGATTTTGTCAATAAAAGCTGAAAAAATACTGTACAAATATTTGCGTAAATATTTGGTAATACTATATGATGGGACTTGGCCACAAAATATTGTGGAGGAAGTGAAGGGATAAACACAAGATACATTTCTGTTGTGCAATATATACAAAAAGTTGTTAAAATAATCTCTGTTTTTCTCAATTTTCAAAGTAAGAAATTTGCCTAAAAACCTTGCAATTATATATATTGTATGCTAAAATAGCTTCGCTTGATGTGCGATGAAGCGGGAGGTTGCTACCCACTATGCTACGGTGCGGTAGGTAATTTCCGTGGAGTATGTCCGCGATGAAGCGGGCGAAGGCGAATAATGAGCATCAACGGGTGAGCTAATGTGTGTAAGGCTCCAAGGCTCCCCCGGCAAGCCGGATCGAAACCCTACCCCGACCCGATGGGTCAAAACGCGAGGTTCCAATCCGGATTACTTGAGGGAGGCTCGGAAACGCCCGAATGCGTGTTCGTCGCCTCATCAAAGAAAAAACAAGGAGGCAAAAAACGTGGCAACTAAGATTAAGGTAAGACTTAAGAGCTATGAGCACACTCTCGTTGATACAGCGGCTGCAAAGATCGTTGATATCGCAAAGAGAAACGGTGCTGAGGTTTCCGGTCCTATACCCCTTCCCACAGAGAAGGAAGTAGTGACAATTCTCCGTGCTGTACACAAGTACAAGGACAGCCGTGAGCAGTTCGAGCAGCGCACACATAAGAGACTCATCGTTCTTGAGGACGCAAACGCAAAGGTTGTTGAGGCACTTCTCGGTGTTGAACTTCCTGCCGGCGTAGAGATCGAAGCTCGCGAAGTTAAGTAATCTCAAAACGGCAAAAACTAAAAGCCCAATTTCCACGTACAGAGCGCTTTGGGAACCGTTACTTCCTATTATATATAAGTGCTTGATGGCGGAAAGGTCAAGTTGAGTGCTTCCGAGTGGCTATCGGAAAAAACAAGCAGCACCAACCAATAACCTTATATGGAGGAAAAAGATGAAAAAAGGAATCATCGGAAAGAAGCTGGGTATGACCCAGATCTTCGCAGAGAACGGCGCAGCGATCCCTGTAACAGTGATCGAGGCTGGTCCCTGCTTCGTAGTTCAGAAGAAGACTACAGAAGTTGATGGCTACGATGCCGTACAGCTCGGCTACGCAGACATCAGAGAAAAGCTGGTTAACAAGCCCAGCACAGGTCATTTTAAGAAGGCAGGCGTTTCTGCAAAGAGACACCTCAAGGAGTTCCGTCTTGAGAATGCAGCTGATATGAACGTTGGTGACGTAGTGGCCGCCGATACCTTCGCCGCAGGCGAGAAGGTCGACATTACAGGCATTACAAAGGGCCGCGGTTATACAGGTACAGTTAAGAGATGGGGCAACCACATTCTCAGAATGACACACGGTACAGGTCCTATTCACCGTCAGCCC
The DNA here is from genome assembly GCA_964416955.1 of uncultured Ruminococcus sp. Taxonomy (GTDB): domain Bacteria; phylum Bacillota; class Clostridia; order Oscillospirales; family Acutalibacteraceae; genus UBA737. The sequence goes on along the minus strand of CAYQFW010000177.1, from coordinate 170 downwards.
GGTTCCATGGGTGTTATCGACCCTGCAAGAATCTTCAAGAACAAGAAGATGCCCGGTCAGTACGGTAATGAGCAGGTTACTGTTCTTAATCTTGAAATCATTAAGATTGACGCGGAAAAAGGTCTTATCGCTGTAAAGGGTGCTGTTCCCGGCGCTAAGGGCGGTATCGT
>CAYQFW010000176.1:0-3301 GCA_964416955.1 uncultured Ruminococcus sp. | reverse complement strand
GAACCGGAAGTACCGGCTCTCGGAGTACAGCAGTTTCTTGGTCAGCTCCTGCTCGATGCCCCGGCAGATGGGCAGGATCGTCCTAGAGATAAAGGTGTTGTATTCCTCCTTATTAAAGGCGCCAACACCTAACAAAAAACCGGGTATGCCTAAGATTGTGGCCACGGTCTTCTTGTCCAGCTCCACACCGTCCTTAATGGCAAGGTCCGTCAGGCTCAGGGGCTTTACCTGGGAAATGGTCATCAGATCCGCCGGAATGATCAACGGCTCGGTCTTGTCCGTTCGTTTAAGGTATTTATTGATAAACTTGGTGCGTTCTTTTTCATCGGACAAAGGACTGTCAGCGTTTACGGCGATCACGATAGGCGGTTTATACTCGCTGGACATATAAGCCGTTTTTGTCTCTGCCGTCTGGATGATGGAAGAAACCACCTGCTGCAGCTGTACCTGGGGCCCCGCTCCCCGCCAGGGCTGTGAAGGATCTGGCCGGAGCCGGAAATGCAGGATGTTGTCTGCTTCAAACTTGTAGCCGTTATACCAGGCATAGTAGGTGGAGCTGCCGGTCGGGCGGTACAGGCTGGCATCGGGAGCGGGAATCAGATCTGCAATCATTTCGCCGATGGTCTGAGGAATGACTACGGATTCGCCGTCGATCAGCATGGTTTCCACGATCCAGTGCATCCAGGTCTGTCGGGTGCCCAGGCTCCAGGGCTCCACATCGATTTTCCGTGCCAGCCGGTCATTGATCCGAATATCACCGTTATCCCGGTTCTCCATCAAATGGATAGGCATACTGGAGATCAGATCGGCAATGAGCCAAATCGCGCTGGCCACCTCCGGGGCATCGGTCAGTCTGTGGTAGCCATACCCAGCCAACACACCGGGGGAATCCAGCGAGAGGTAAGTGACGCCAACATTGCTGTTGCTGCGCTGCTGGTGCTCTTTGTTTCTGCTAAATAAAGCCATGGGAATGGCTCCTTTCGTGGTGCCCAAGTTGGGCACATTATTCATCACCGAACCAGGCGTCAGCGGCTGCGGCCTTGCCGGTATCTATCAGCATTCGGATGGTGGCAAAGACGGCGGCGTCAAAGACGTCAATACGGGAATTGGGATCCACCTTGTCGTATACCACAACATCGTCCTGTTTCTCCTGGCCACGGACATTGCCCACACAGTAGAGGAATGGATCTGCGTGACAGTAATACAGGCACCCGATTTTGGCTTTGTGCTCGATGTAGCGCAGGCCCTCATTCTTTGCAATGGAAAGCTGAGGCTGATCGACAACCGGGAACCGGGCTTTTTTCATGGCTGCATAATAGGTGCGGGCAAACTTGCGGTCGTGGCCAATTTTCTTGATGTTGAAGCCGGTCTTTTTCCACTTCTGGAATTGCTTCACCGGTTCCGTGGGGTCCATGGAAGCCTCGTTGGGCATATCCAACCAGCCGTCATCTTTCCAGCCGAACAGCGGTATGTTGTCCTTGTCGGCTTTCTCTGCGGCCGCCGTGACCGGGAACCAGCAGTGGGGAATAATGCACAGCACATCCTCCTTGGGTGTCCAGTCCGGTGTGGCTGCCGCCTTGGCAGGGATCTCGCCCACCAGGCAGGCGGTGGTCAGGTCGTGGAGCTTACTGAGGTCAGCGCCACCGTACCAGTTCTTGACCAGCTTGGGGAGCCGGGCCTCCGGAAAGTTGTAGTGGCTGTCCGACCGGACAAACTCATCGATGTTAAACCAGGCGCGGAAGCTGGAGACGAACACATTCAGCGACCTGGTCAGGAACTCCTTGCGCATCTGCGGGTCGTTCTGTGCCTGGAGCGCCGATGCCTCCATATCCGCTGGGCGGATGGTCACTTCCCAATTGGGGTTAGCCTGCTTGTGGGCGATGGGGCTTAGGTAGTCCACCTCGCCGGTCTCCGGGTCTGCGTCTGCCCTGGCAATAAAAGCAAAGATACGGTCAGCATCGGCGCCGGTGATCTCACCCCGGACGATCTTGCTGCAGTAGTTCATTCGCTGTGCGCAGAAGCCGGTGCCGTCGTCGCCGGCGGTGGTGGTCGCCAGGATCAGCTTGTTGGCGTAGGCCTTGGTGGCATCTTTCAGACGGCCATAGGGAACAGCATTCTTGTAAAGCTCCAATTCGTCCAGGTGGACGATGTTGGCATTGAATGCGTCAAAGATATCAGGCTTGTAGGCCAGAGCCTCAAAGGAGATCTGACCATCCCACACCGGGCCGGAGAAGCTGTGGCCCAGGGAGCTGTCCAGAACCCGCAGGCCGTGGACAGGGTCCTCATGGGCGGTCAGGCCCAGCCGGTGGAGGTTGTAGCTCAGAAATCCAAATCCCTCCATGTTCTGCTTCATGGAGCCGGCAACGGTCTTGATCTTGGAGAAGGACTTGGCATACCATAGGCCAACGGCCCAGGTCAAAGCAGTTGCAAAAGGGGTTTTGCCGTTCTTCCGGGCCAGCATCAGGAAGGCCTCTTGGAAGCGCCGTATCAGAGAGCCTTTCAGGTAAAAGCCGCAGATGTTGTAGATGATAAACAGCTGGAAGGGCTCCAGAATAAGTGGCTTACCCCGCAGGGGTCTGCCGTGGAGATCCTCGCCCTGCTGGTGGCAGAACAGCGTTTCAATGGCCAGAATCACGAACTCCGCCATATCCGTCCGGAAGTCCCAGCGGCTGCCTTCCCGGTCTTTTAGGTACCGGGCACAGGCGGCCCGGATATCCTTGCAGGCTTCGGGATCCTGGGAGGTAGCCTCGGCATAGGCCTGGACAATCGGCTCATGGTTGCCCATTGGCTTTTCCTCGCAGGGTGTTCAGCAACTCGCCAAAGGCTGCATTGCCGCTGGCCGGAGGCGGGGCGGTTTCGCTCTGGGGTACCGCCTGGCGCCGGAGCCGCTGGAGCCCTTTCGGGGTCAGGCCGAGAGCGTCCTGTCTTGCCAGGATGTCCCGCCGGAGCTTGGAGATCTCCGCGTACAGGGGATCTGTGATGGACGGCGCCGCGTCTTTGCTGGGTGCCGTTGCCTTCCAGGCCTTCATGGCCCGGCTCAGCTCCCGCTCCTGGATGCACAGCACGTGGATGGCTCCGTCAAAGGCCGGGTCATAGATGCCCAGGCTCTGTAGCTGCTGCTTGTATTGGGCCTCCTTGGCCATGCTCTCACCTCCGTGCAATGTGTCCGCATTGTGCGTCCGTGTCCTGCGTCCGCGTCCCGCCTGGGTACGCCTGCGCGGTATATATACTCGCGGCGATTTTTCCGCTCTGGAAAAATTTCTGCCGCGTGTGAAAGGAGTTCCCCGCCCAGCTGTAAGCT